>QKMY01000066.1 GCA_003242895.1 Candidatus Margulisiibacteriota bacterium | reverse complement strand
TATCCATTAGGTTGTTTTAATTATGGAAAGTATCTTTTCAGGTTGGGTTATCTTGAGAAAATGCAGGACGTTTTAGTTGCTTTATTTTAGGATATTACAGTACTCATAAAGTTCTGGTGCAATCAAGAATGAAACAAGCAGGCATGCGTTGGGGGAAAGACAATATTCAAAGCATTGTTGCTCTTCGAGCTCGTTATTTATCTAATGAATGGGATTATGTCGTCGATAATTACTTAAAAGTCGCTTAACCCACCGAAAGTATCTGCACCCCAATAAAATCTGGAATTGCTATTTTGAAATTTTACGGTAATAATGTTAGTTTAATCTTCTTTACCTGCGGAGCATGTCAGATATTTCGTTCTCAAGTTTTTTTACAATAACCATATGCTGTTTTCTGGTGCTATTCTCCGGAACCTTGACTGGTTTTCCAAAGGAAATAGACAGGTGTGCCGGATATACCTGGATACTTCCTTTTCTAACTGCTTTATAGCTGTCTTTTATTGCCGTAGGAATAATAACTGCCTGAGATTTGCTTGCCAAGACAACGCAGCCTCGCTTGAAGCTGTTCAGTTGTGGTTTTCCTGACCTGGTCCCTTCCGGGTATATAATAAGGTCTTGGCCTTGCTTGATTTTTTGAGCTGCTGATTCTAGTGTAGAAAAATCTTTTTTGGCATCTGATCTGTCGATAGGGATGCTGCCGCTTATTTTTAATATCCATCCGTAATAAGGTATACTAAATAACGATTTTTTTGCAAAAAAACCAATATACTTCGGTATATAACCGAAACATATGAAAATATCGATCATACTTTGGTGGTTTGAAACGAAGATGCAGGTTTGATCCATGGGGACGTTCTCTAATCCTTCTGCTGTTACGGTAATCCCTGCTAGCCGAAGCAAGTGCTGCGCCCAAACTCTTGCAACCCTGATGTAAGCTTGTTTTATGTTTTTTGTGGAAATAGTTAGAAAAGGTGCCCCGAGAGAATAAAGAATGAATAAGGTTACTGTGGCAGGTAAAAAAATAATGCTTCGGATATAATTAGCTATTTTTAAAAATTGCATGAGCTTCTTTTCCGGTTGGTGCTTCAGTGTATTTCGGAAGGGAAACTGTCGCGCGTGTACCCTTTTCCGGTTCACTCTCAATAATTATATTCCCATTATGCTCTTTTATCAGTTCCAACGAGACCGGTAGCCCGAGTCCGGTTCCTTTTCCTCTTTCTTTGGTTGTAAAAAAAGGTTCGAAAATATGTTTTAGTGTTTCATCATCTAAGCCGCAGCCATTGTCTTCTATCGAAATGAAAACAGTATCAGCTTGCTGGAAGGTTTTTATTTTTATGGTGCCGTTTTTATAGATCGCATCGCGGGCGTTTATCAACAAATTTAGAAGTACCTGTCTGATCTGATTATAATTGCCTTTGGCGAGGGACAGGTTTTCATCGTACTCTTTTATAATGGTAATATTTTTTATTTTCATGTGATGTATTATAATTTTAACTGTGCTATCTATGCAATTATTAATATTTATCATACGGAAGACTTTTCTGTCAGTTTTTGCGGGTCTGGCAAAATCAAGTAAGTCCTGAATTATGATAAGACAGTGATCTGAAGATTGAATAATGATTTTTAGATATTCTTTTATCTCGCCGATATCAGCTGCATTTTTTATGATTTTTTGAAGAGAGAGTTCCGCGAATCCCATAATACTGGTAAGCGGGGTCTTTAGCTCGTGCGATATCCCGCCGACTAAGATACCTAATGACTGAATCTTATCCGGTAGAGGATGTTCTTCTTTAATGGGTTTCAGTTCTACAGGATCGGCTTCTGGCTTACCGATGGGGAGGGCGGGAGCAAGTGCGACGATAAAAAGCATGAACACCTGGAGTGTAAGCATCAATACGTTATAAGCACCAAGATTATAATTACTATAGGAAACCTGCGAAACCACTGCAGAGAGTATAAAAAAAAGTGCGCTTCCACTTGTATAAAATATTTTATGCCGGTAGGAAAGCCCGGTATTGCAGAAAAGTGCCAATATGAGTAGCAGAAAATAGCTAGGACTATTTATCCCTCCGGTTAGGAGGATGCATACTGAAGTGAGAAAAGCGACTGAAAGATTTTTGAGGAGAAGACTATAGTTTTCATGGTTTTTTTTATATTTAAGGAGTGAAGGTAGTGTTGCAAACACTATTGAAGTTATAATGATAAACAGTTTAAGTGAAACCGGAATAATGATAGTTTTTGCTGAAATAAAAGGAATTATTGTCGAGATAATAAGTATCCCAGAGGTAAAAATAGGCATTACAAATTTAGCGTTAATTATAGTTTTGTTTGTTTGGTTCATTTAATATTCATATTGTTTTATTGTTATTACTATTAATTATAGCTTTTTTTTCGAAAGAATTAAATGTACAGTGAACAATATCAAATTAATATGACGTACTAGAATAAAAGTAAGTTATAACTTTTTTTCTGGTATATTCCGAGCCGGCTAGGATCTTTTAGCTAACCAGCTTTTGTTCAACAGCCTGGTAATGGTTTTTTCTTTCCCTAGAACTTCCATTAGCTCAAAAATTCCAGGAGTTATTTTTCGTCCGGTTAAGGCTGCTCTGAGTGGGTGAATTATCTGTGCTGCTTTTATGCCTTTATTTTGAGCTAAGGTACGAATAGCGGTTTCTATGGTTTCAGTATTCCAGCCATCGATTTTTTTGAGTTCTTTGGTCGTTTCATCCAGCAGCAAATTTGTGTCTTCTTTAGAAAGATAGGTTGCCATCAGTTCTTCTTCAAAAGGATATTCGTAAGAGGTGCAATAGTTGATGCCATCAACTAACTCATTAATATTTGCGGCTTTGGGTAAAAAGAGGTTGATGAGTGGAAGTGCCTCTTGTTCTGACATAGTGACTTTTTCCTGTATTTGCTGGTAGATATAGTCTGGTGAGGATTTTTTTAAGTATTGGGCGTTAATCCAGTTGAGTTTAATGGTATCGAATACTGCCGGGGATTTGCTGACTTTTTTTACATCAAAAAGAGAAATTAGTTCATCCATGCTGAATATTTCCTGGTTCTGGTAGCCCCAGCCCATCCTTGCCAGGAAATTAACCAGGGAGTCCGGCAAATAACCATGTTTTTGGTATTCCGACAAGGCAGTGTCGCCATGTCTTTTGCTTAGCGGAGTATGATCTTTTCCCACGATAAGCGGTAGGTGAGCGTATACCGGTATGGTGAGTTCTAATGCTTGATACAGTAGCAGTTGCTTCGGTGTGTTGCTGATATGATCGTCTCCTCGAATGATATGAGTAATGCCCATAACTGCGTCATCAATGACGACAGCAAAGTGAAAAGCCGGATATCCATCGCTTTTGATGATTACGAAATCGTTTAGTTCTTTTGTGTTGAACGTAATCTTCCCATGGATAAGATCGTTAATTTCTATTCTATCCGTCTCGGGTATTCTAAAAAATACAGCCTCGTCTTTTTTATAGGCCAGACCTTGCTTCAGCAGAATATTGCTATATTCGTTATATATGTCAATTCTTTTCGATTGATAATATGGGCCTTCATCCCATGTGATGCCAAGCCATAATAACGCATTGATAATATCTTGTGAAAATCTGTCATCTGATCGTTCCTTATCGGTATCTTCGATTCGAAGGATGAACTTGCCGTTATTCTGTTTCGCAAATAGATATGAATAGAGTGCTGTTCTGGCTCCTCCAATATGAAGGTGTCCAGTCGGGGATGGTGCAAATCGAGTTTTAATTGTAGTCATGACGCCTCCTGCCTTTTTAACTCGGGTACAAATAAAATATATAACAATGTTTATTGTTTTTTCTGCTGTAACTCAATGATTACAATAAAATTTGTATTGAGTTTTGACAAAAAGACAAGGTTATTATAACATAATCGAGTATTTTTGATATATTGAGAAGGTCGGTTCTTTTTATTCGTTGTTAACAGGCCCTTCTTGAGTTTTTTTGTCCCACGATTAATAGTCTTGTAGTTATAACTGGAGACCGGATGAGGTACCTTAAATATAGCGAAGATTACCAACAGGTTATAATTCACAGAAAACCTCCATATAAATGGCAATATATGCTTTTTAACGACTCAGCTTGTTCGGTTTTTTCTCCGTCAGGTGAAAATTTGTTTACACATCGGGACTTTGTAGCTATGGGTTCTCTGAAAGGGTTCGATCTTTTTGTCAGGGATGAAGTTACTGGTAAGTTCTGGTCAATAATCAAAGAAAATCCGGATGTGTTTTATGAGAAATTTATATGCGAATATCATCTTTCATATATTTCAATTGAAGTTGTTTGCAATAATGTTCATAGTCAGGTGATTCTGTTTGTTCCGGAGCGGGGCATCGTTGAGGCTTCACTTGTTTCGGTCACTAATCTTGATAAAGATAATAAAAAGATTAAAGTGTTTTCTTTTGTTGAGTTTACTTCTCCGCAGAATGATTCACATATGAGCATTGCAAAGAGTAATTGTTTTAACGAAGCTTATTACTCAAAGGATATTAATTCAGTTATTGCATATCAGCGAGATAATCCTTTTAAGAAGAATGAGACACTGGCCTTTATCCGCAGTAGCCTGACGTGCAGCGGGTTCGATTGTAACCGGAGAAAAGTTATTGGGAGAACGATCGATACTATGGGCCCCGGGCCGATAAGGATTGGGCGAACGAGTAATTCAGTCCTTTGTGGCGGGGAAATGGTTGGGCTTATTATGAATGAGATCATTCTCAAAAAAAATGAAGAAAAGACATTCTCCTTGCTCTCCGGAATTGCAACCGGTGGGAATCGGGAGCAAGTAGACCAGAATTTAAGAGCGCTTATTGATCAATATGGTGCACCTGACAACCTTCTTATTGAGCTTACAAAGCGCGTAGATGAAGAAGAAAAGGTTTATAGTAAGCAATATTTGTCACTCCCAAGTAAAGAAGTAGAGCGTTATTTTAATTTCTGGTTGAAAAAAGAAATAATTTTTAATGTTGTCTGGAGCAGATTATTTTCCGAAGATAAGGATAAATGGATACTGGACCAGGTTTTAAGCTTGCGCGGGTATATGTATTTTTCCGGGCAGGATAAGGTTAATGAGCATATTCGGGAACTCTTTGAAGAAGCTGATAAAAACGGGTATTTTGCCGGGGGTACCGTCAAGAATATTGAATTCCAGCTTGATTTTGCCGAACTTATTTTTCGATATGCGTTGTTTACGAAGAAAGCTAAGTTTCTTTGCGACGAGAACTACTGGAGCTATGAAAAAGATCTCCTACAGTTTGTTTTTGAGATGCTTCATTCCTTAGGTAAATCCCGCGGTGGTCATGGGCTGCTTAAAGTAGACGAAATGGTGTCGGGGACTACTAGTCGCAGTTTTGAACATGTTCCTGTGACAATAAGATTTTATACGATAATCAATGACTATTTAGGTCTCGATGATAGTGATGGTAACATTGAGTGGATACGAGAACTTATTGCATTAAAGAGTGAGATTGCGGAGAGCCTTAAGCAAAATGCTTTTAATACAGAACATTTTATTTATGCTTTCCAGGAAAACGGCAGTGTCGTAGGAGGCCGCGAGGACGATGGAGGTGCCTTTTTCCTTCGCCCGCAATTGCTGGCTATACTCGCGGGTCTTACCGAGAAAGAAACGGTTAGTCAATTGCAAAAGAAAATTGAACGTAAACTGCGCACTGGATTTGGCTATATGTCGATGATACCTGCATTTCTTGAATACTCACCGGATAAAGGATGGTGGACAGCACTTCCCCCAGGAATAGGCGAGAATGGTGGGATAAGCACTTCCGAGAATATCCTGAAATTTAAGGTAGATTGCCATTGCGGCGATTATCGTCAGGCGCTGCAGACCTTGAAAAGTATTATTCCATTGACTTCATACAGAATAATCAATCAGGAGAAGTCTTTAGGGGAACCTTATTTTGTTTCGGAACAAACTATCAGTAGCCAGCATCCCAAAGAAGAAGGATATGCCCAGTCCGGATGGCAATCAGGGTTAGCGGGACTTTTATATGAAACAATGATTAACAATATAGTTGGAATTAATCTTAAAAATGGAGGGTTGCAGCTTGCCACTGTTTTTGATTTTCCTTGGACTGAGCTGCATTTTCAGACCCAGTCCGATACTAACGTTTTTGTCGTGGACATTAGGCAGGAAGGTCAATCAGGGAGGGATATCAAGAAGATCTGTGTTGACGGCAAAGAGATTACGGAGAGTTTTGTCAAAGCTAGTCTAAATGATAATGTTAAAATCGATATGGTTTTTGGAAAAAATGATTTGAATCTTGAATAGCTGAGTTCTACAGTAAAAACTGGACCATAGTTATTTTTTATAAGTACAATTATAATAGAATTACTCGTTAATTAATGGTGAGTAATAATCAGAGGAGGATGCAACTATGTCACTTAAAATAAGTATTTCCGGGGTAAGAGGGATTGCGAATGAGTCCCTGACTCCTGATATTGCGCTTGATTTTGCTTTAGCGTTTGGCACATATTGTAAAGGTGGAAAAGTTATCTTAGGTTACGATACAAGGTTATCGGGTCCTTTTTTTAAGCATGCGGTGATTTCTGGCCTCATGGCAACAGGATGTGATATCGTTGATATCGGGGTTGTTCCAACTCCAACGGTGCAAATTATGGTCCGGGAAATGAATGCAGCCGGTGGTTTAATTATCACGGCCAGCCATAATCCTGTTATGTGGAATGGACTTAAGTTTGTCCGTAATGATGGTATCTTTCTTAATGAATCTCAAGCACAAGAGGTCATAGATATCTATAATTCTATGAGAGATACCCTCGGAAAATCGAGTCAACGTGTGTCTTATCGTGACTTCAACAACCTGGGAAGCCTTTCTGAATTTAAGGATGGGCTCTCCATTCATAAAGATAAAGTACTTAAGGTAGTTAACACGGATTTAATTAAATCAAAAAAGTTCAAGGTGGCTATTGATGTCTGCAATGGAGCCGGTGCTGTAGTATTGCCAGCTTTGCTTGAGGAGTTAGGCTGTGAAGTTACAGTTCTCAACCATGAGCCCAGTGGCAGATTCGCTCATAACCCGGAGCCTGTACCTCAGAATCTTACCGAATTGAGTACTATGATGAACTCTGGCACCTTTGATATCGGGTTTGCTGTTGATGCAGATGCGGACAGACTGGCAATTCTTAATGAACAGGGAGAACCTATCGGCGAAGATTATACACTCACACTGGTAACCGATTATATGCTTTCTCAGACAACCGGAGGCGGACTTGTTGTTACGAACTTGTCGACATCACAGTGTATTGACGAGATAGCTGCACGTTATGGTGCGACTGTTATCCGGACCAGAATTGGGGAAGTGAATGTCTCTGAAGTGTTAAAAGATAAGAAAGCTACTGTCGGAGGCGAAGGAAACGGTGGTGTTATGGTGCCGGCAATTGGCTTTGGCCGCGATACACTTGTTGGGATTTCTTTTGTCCTGGAACTGTTGGCGACGAGGAATAAAACGCTTTCCGGAATTGTAATGGATATGCCTCAGTACATAATGGTGAAAGACAAAATTGAGTTTTCGGCGGATATCGAGTTGGAGCTTATCATGAAACGGATAAGAGAAAAATATAGTCATTATCCGATCGACGATAAGGACGGAATAAAAATATTGTTTGATCGAAATTGGGTGCATATTCGCCCATCTAATACCGAACCGATAATCAGAATTATTGCTGAAGATGTTTCTCGTGAAGGAGCTCAGGCTTTAATTGCTGCGATTAAGGGGTTCTTTTGAAATTTGATATAATTAAGTATAAAGAGAAATAACAAAAAAGGTGGAAAACTCATGAAAACTATTGAAGATTATATTCATGAACGGCTTAAAGAACTGCAAGCAAAAAAAAGCGGATTAAAAAGTGAGCTCGCTGGTATTGATGTTAGGATCGAAGAATTGAATAATATAATCCTCAAAATAGCGAATGAGCCTGCTGAGGTAGTTCAACAAGAAGTTCCTATTAAGAAAAAAACTCAAAAACAGGTGATTCTAGAAGACACCGAAGAGGTTGGGCTATTACGGGAAGAAACATTTGAACCGGAAATGGCAGAAGAAGAACTTGCCGGCAACTATGATAACGAAGAATTGCTGGCTGATCCCACTATGGGCGCTCAGGAACTGGAAATGCTGGAAGAAGATGTCCTGGAGATCCAGCCGAAAGCTAGAAAGTAAATAGTATATAATTAAAGAAAAACGTAAGGGCGAATCAGTAATGGTTCGCTCTTTTTGTTGTGCGCCCAGCATGGGCGCATTCTTGTTGGTGAAAGTTCAATACGGAGGTTGATAGTGCCAACCGTTAGCCTAAGACAATGGTGTCCATCGCGAGGTGGAATCTGAAGGAAGCCTATCCGAAGCAGTCAGTGTAAATGCAGCAGACAACTTCGTAAAGAAGGCTACCTGTATGAGAATATATTACTCGATTTATTGAAGGAGTGTTAAAACTCAAAGTCAATAAAGAGAAAAGTGCAGTGGATAGACCCTGGGTAATTCAAAGTATATAAATCCCCGGGAGTAGAGGCGCTAGCGTTGATGAAAAGATTCTCTCCTTAGTGCCAAATCTTCCAAACAGAAAGAGGCAGCATTTTCATGCTGCCTCTCGGGTGTATCTAAGAACTTAATAAGTTTTAGAAATTAATTTGTAAACCTAAGCCTGAAGTGCCTACGGCATCTACGTTTTTAAATTTTGTTGAAACTAATTCATAATATACTGTGGCTTTTGGATTAACTGAATATTTAGCTCCAATTTTTGATTGTGATTGAGCCCATGGAGATACGGTATCAGTATTTGCTGCGCCAACATAATCTGCATATACTCCAACGCCATAACCGATTAATGAAGCCAAGTTGTATTCGCCATAAAGACCTAAGAACGCTTGTTTTTTAGCTTCGCCTTGAAACAATACCGCTGAGTTATTGTTTAAATCAGTGTAGTATTGGGCAGAGATCTTGCCAGCTCCAATTTTGTATGAAGCTTCTACTTCTGCGGCAAGCCCAAGTTTGTTCTTTGTTGCTGCGCTTTTTACTACTGCACCTAAATATAACGCATCCATTGTTGTATCAAGTTTTGCGCCGTATACTCTTGTTGTTTGTGCTTCTATCGGAGCAAGTATGTTGAATATGCCAATGTTTACATTTGCTAGTTTTGTATAGAGTGCAAGCCCTTTTTCTTTTGTTGTGGTATTTGCTAAAAATGTGTTGGTCTGGTAAATGCCGCCACCGAAGTTAGCGATCTGATCATATATTACACCAGCTCTTACCTTGCCGAGGTCGGTGAGGATATCAGCATAGATATAGTCCATAGATAAATTCGACTCGAGTTTGCCGATATAAGTAACAGATACTTTGTCGTCAGCTTTCAAATTTAATGTAAGTCTGCTTTTGCCAAAGCCGTATGTGTCAGCAACTGCAGCTTGTCGTTTGCTGCCTACCTGAAGTGATTGTACTAATACTCCGCTTGCTGTGATGTCAGCAGCGAAAGCTGATGCTGTGAATACTAATCCTAATGCTAATGTTATAATTCCTGTCTTTTTCATTAAATGTGACCTCCTAGTTTTATATCTTTATTTTTTGAACCTTAAAGTGACCTTAAATTGAACCTTGACTTAAAAAAACAATTAACTAGTTCTGTTGTTTCCCTAAACCCCTCCTTCCTAAATGATCTGATTATTAATTCAATTCTTAAATTATTATATCAACTATATTTAAAAATACTTGCATTCTTGTGGTTTTTTTTGATTGTTCTAAATTATTATTTAAATATAATCACTATCTGTTTTATGTTTTTTTACTCAATATACAAGCAAATAATAAATTATAATCCTTGGAATTGCTGAAATATATTCTGTTTGCCTCCTTCCTTTTTATGCTTGGGATAGAGAGATTTTACTTCTATCTTATATGAAAAATAAATGCTTTGTAAAGTGCTTGTTAAAAAAAAGTTAACTTATTCAATAGAAATTATATCAAACTACTACTAAATGACGAATTGGAATGATGGGGTTTTTTTGTCTCAATTGTCCTTCCTTTTATTATTATGAATATGTTTTTAATCTATATATAGATCATTATTGTGTAATGTAATATGATTCTTTTTATTAATATAATATATGTTTATAGAGTCGATAAAAGTCAATATTTTGCTGTAACGCGCAGCGCGCTAACTATTGACGTAGTTATTTGCAAAGTGATATAGTATTCACTCGGACATTGTTTATAATGTCCTAATTCACACACGTATCGATTTTGTCAGAAAGGTGATATAGCCTGACAAAAGAAGACATACGTGGAGGAAATAACCTTAGGAGGATTTTTATGGCAGTAACAACAATGAGACAATTATTGGAAGCCGGGGTTCATTTCGGACATCAAGCAAAACGCTGGAATCCGAAGATGAAACGATATATTTTTACGGAAAGAAATGATATTCACGTTATTGATCTCCAGAAAACTATGAAGCATATCAATGACGCTTTTGTGGTCGTAAGAGATGCTGTAGCAGCCGGAGGGAAAGTGTTATTTGTAGGAACAAAAAAACAAGCACAGGATGCGATAAGAGAAGAAGCAGGGCGCTGCAATATGTATTACGTTAATCAACGATGGCTGGGTGGGATGTTGACTAATTTTAATACCATCAGAAAAAGTATCGGAAAATTGAGAAGCATAGAGGCAATGATCGCTGATGGAAGTATTAATAATAGACCTCGTAAAGAAGTCGCTCACTTAACCAAGGTGACGACTAAATTGCAGACTAATTTAGGCGGAATTAAAGAAATGACCAGATTACCTGCTGTAGTTTTTATTGTTGATACAAAGAAAGAGCAAATTGCCGTTGACGAAGCAAATAGACTTAATATTCCAATTGTCGGGGTTGTTGATACTAACTGTGATCCTGATGAAATAACTCATCCGATTCCTGCAAACGATGACGCAATAAGGGCTGTGAAACTATTAGCATCAATCATTGCTGACGCAGTATTAGAGGGTAAGAAGGTATTAGTATCTGCCGGACAGAGTGATGAAGCATTGCTAAGCCAGATGGAAGCCAAAGCGCAAAAAGAGAGCGCTGGTGCAATTGATTCTAAAGTTGAATCTGAAATCAAAAGTGTTGAAATCGAAGGGTAATAATTTCCCCGCACATATAATGTGATTTTAATTAAGGAGATGAAAACTTATGGTTATTACAAGTTCTGATGTTAAAGAGCTAAGAGATAAAACCGGCGCAGGTATGATGGATTGCAAACAAGCCCTTTCTGAAGCAAATGGGGACATGGAGAAAGCAGGGGAGATACTTAGAACGAAAGGTCTTGCAGCAGCGTCAAAGAGATCCGGTAGAGAAGTAAAGAATGGCGTTATCGAATCCTATATTCATATGAATGGATCTATCGGTGTATTAGTTCAACTGAACTGTGAAACTGATTTCGTAGCGCGAAACGATAACTTTAGAGCGTTGGCAAAAGATATTGCCATGCACGTTGCAGCAGCCAACCCATTATATTTATCTATTGATGATGTTCCGCCGGAAGTGGTTGAAAAAGAGAAAGAAATACTTCGGACTCAAGTCATTACCGAAGGCAAGCCAGAAGCTATGGCTGATAAAATAGTTGAAGGCAAAATAAAGAAGTATTTTAGTGACGTATGTTTGTTAGAACAGCCTTTTGTAAAAGATCAAGATAAGACAGTAAGTGAGCTTATTAAGCAATCTATTGGTATTATTGGGGAAAACATTACTCTTAGCAGGTTTGCGCGCTTTTCAATGGAATAATTACTATTCCGAAAAGAAAAGATTATTTGGGCACAGATTTCGTCTGTGCCCTTTTTTTTGCTTTTATCTAGTTTTAATGGAAGTGGGACGATTTTTTATTTGGTTTCCAAAAAAGCCTTTATCAATTTGAATGGTCCTTCGAGCTTTATTCCTCTGGAAGCTTTAAAGAGGATATTGTCTCCAGGGAGCAAACTGTTTATTACCCCTGTGACTAACTTTTCTATTGAGTTGCAATGAGTTGTTTTAATTCCTTTAGGATTGATGTTTTTTGATAGTTCTCCAAGCGTGAACAGCAACTCAATCCCGGCATTTTTTATGTGTTTCTCAAGCAAGATATGGAAATAAACGGATTTCTCTCCCAACTCAAGCATGTCACCGAGGATTGCGATTTTTCTGCCTTGGTATCTCGAGAAAACCTGTAATGCAAAAATCATAGAATCAGGATTAGCATTATATGCATCATTAACTAAGGTCGTATCTTTAATCGTAATGATCTCCTGCCGGTTTGCTGAAGGCTTATAGTTTTTTAACCCTTGCTCAATTTCTTGCGGAGTTAGCCCGAAATGTAGGGCAACTGAGGTGATAAGTGCTTGGTTTGATTGGGTAATGTTACTATTATCAATTTCGGTAATATCAAATTTGTTTTTTACGGCTAGTCTTCTTACTGAGGAAATACAAGGAGTCCTTTTAGGATAAAATGCAAACCTTTTTGCAGGTGTGTCCTTAAAAGACGAGAAAATTTCTGATTTTGCCCGGGCTATATTTCTTCTGCTTCCTAAGAGTTCAAGGTGTGTGTAGCCAATGTTAGAGATGATAGCATGACTGGGCAGCGCAATGGATGAAAGAAACTTAATCTCCCCTAACCCGCGCATCCCCATCTCTACAATAGCAATTTCCGTATTAGCCTCAATACCTAAAAGGGTAAGTGGAACTCCTAGTTCATTGTTTTGATTTTCTTTTGTTTTTATAACATTATATTTTGTGCTTAGTACGGAATGGAGCATGTCTTTTGTTGTGGTTTTGCCACTGCTTCCGGTGATCGCTATAATTGGTATGTCGAACTGTTTTCTATAGCTGCGAGCGTAGTCTACAATATCAACGTCGAGTATTTCAGCTGCCCCTTTTTTCAGGGCCTCTTCGATGAAATTATGCCCGTCAAAATTCTGGCCTTTTATTGGGATATAGCTATCTCCGGGTTTCAATGTCCGGGTGTCGATTGAGACTTTCATGCCTGCAATCCCTTGATGGCTATTGCAGCTTCTTCTCTATCGTCAAAATGAAAAGATTGGTTTCCGATTATCTGGTAGGTTTCATGGCCTTTGCCTGCAATTAGAACTATATCACCTTTTTTGGCATTTTTAATTGCATAATGAATAGCTGTTTTTCTGTCTGCTTCTATTTTGATTTTGCTAGGGTCTTTTATCCCTTTTAGAATCTCGCTAATAATATCTTCAGGATTTTCTGAGCGGGGATTGTCGGAGGTGATTATTGCCTTGTCACTAAGCTCTTCAGCAATTGATCCCATTATCGGTCGTTTTGTCCTGTCACGGTCTCCGCCACAACCGAATACGGTTATGATAGAGCCCTGAAGCTCATGGGTCTTCCTGAAGTCAATAATGCCCTCAAGTATATTCTGGATGCCGTCGGGAGTATGAGCATAATCTACAAACACAAAGAAGTCTTGGCCAAGATTAATGCATTCAAAACGTCCGGGAACCGGAGTCGCTGTTGATAATCCCTTTTTTATTATTTCCTGAGTGATTCCCAGTTCTTCGCATATTTTACCAGCGGCTTGGGCATTAAGATAGTTGAATTTGCCTGTCAGTGGTAAAGAAATATCTATTTTGTATTCTGCAAAGTCTTCCGGATAAATGGTTTTTCCTGGGAAATTATTCATAAAGTATAATTTTGTGTTTCGGTAATCCTCGAAAGTTTTATGGTAATCAAGATGGTCCTGGGTTACATTGGTTAATAATTTTATGTCAAAATCTATATGATCAACACGGTGTTGGTCGATACCGATAGAAGATACTTCCATGATAATGTGTGTATAACCTTGTTTTATTTTTTCTGCCATGATCTCTTGCAGTTCGATAGATTCCGGAGTAGTCAGATTCCCTGAAAGGGTTCCGATTATGTGTGCTTTGAAACCTGCAAGATTGAGGATGTGAGCTGTGATATGGGTTGTTGTTGTTTTCCCATTAGTTCCTGTTACCCCTATAACGGTTAAGGTTTGGGACGGATTATTAAAAAAATCCGCTGCAATTTTAGCCATTTCCTGTCTGGTACAATGAGTGATTTCTTTTGCTCCCCGAGTGAGGGCTTCATTGATGAATGGATGTGCATTTGGGAGGCATAAGAATATATCGCCAGGTTTAATTTTTCGCGAATCAAAACATATCATATGATAGAATTATAGCAAAATGTATGATAGAATACAAAGTAATTTTTATTACAGAAACCGCCATAAAAACAAAATAATTAGCTATTTTTCATGGTGCCTTATTCATCATTTGTGATGAAATAGAGTATAATTAATTATTAGAATGTGGTTGTTTTTTTGACTTCTAAAATAAATACTCATTTTGGTGGATAATTAATTGGGTAGGGAACTATTTTGCGAATATTATAGTACCAGACAAAAAGAGCTTCGAGACAGGATTGTTTCCGAAAATCTAAACCTGGTCAAATATATTGCCCGTAAATTTCTCAACAGAGGAGAGCCTCTGGAAGATATAATTCAGGTTGGGACGATAGGATTGATGAAGGCCATTGATCGGTATGACCCCAATCAGGATATAGAATTTGCTACTTATGCGACGCCTACCATTGTTGGAGAGATAAAGCATTTTTTTCGTGATAAGAGTCATCTTATTAAGATTCCTCGAAGACTTCATGAGTTAAATGCCAAAGTGAAAAAAGTAATTTTCGATGTTAATAAAGAAGATGGCCGGTCACCGACAATAGCCGAGATATGCCAAATTGTTGGTGTTTCGGAAGAGGAAGTTTTAGAATCCCTTGAAGCCGGACAGGCTTACATGACAGTTTCTCTTGACGCCCCATCGTATGTCACCGAGCGTACCGGCGATCCTAGTACATCTTCAAAAGCAGCCCTCATAGATAACGTTAAAAAGGTTGATGAAGAAGACGTTGTTATCAATAAAGAAACCCTTCGTGATGCAATTGCCACAAACCTTAATAGAAGAGAACAGCGTATAATCTATCTGAGGTTTTATGATAATCTTTCCCAGAACGAGATTGCTCAGTTGTTGAACCTTTCTCAGATGCACGTTTCAAGATTACTTAATCATGCCCTTGAGAAGTTAAAGAAAACGATGGCGAAATAAACACGCCAACCATCATATTGTCTGGATTCTTGAGTTACAGTAGCTCTACCAATACTACCGTGCTGTCATCGTAAACTTCTTGTTTTTGGGAGAACAGGAATAGTTCTTGATATATCAATGGTACTATCTTTTCAAGTGATAATTGGTAGTTTGCCTCTAGTAAATTCGTGAGTCTTTTCAGCCCAAATAGTTCTCCTTGAGAGTTTCTTGTTTCAATTATTCCATCGGTATAGAGAATTATTTTGTCTTTTGGCTGGAGTTGAATTTGGACTTCTTCGAATTCTACATTGTCGAACATACCAAGGAATACTCCTTCAGCCGTAAGCAAAGATAATGTTCCGTCTTGGCGCAAAAGAATTGAATCGGTATGTCCGGCTTTGGAGAAATTGAGCGTTTTATTGTCAAGATTTATGAGAAGTATTGCAGCCGTAACAAAGCTGATATCGCTTTTTTCTGTATGGACTTTTATTTGTCTGTTCGCTAAATGGAAGATTTTTGCTGGGGAAGAGAACTTGTTCATGAGTTGGTCGAGCAGCGATTTTGCTAGTAGCATGATAAGCGCGGATGCTATTCCGTGTCCTGCAACATCGCCAATACATATGCCCAGTTGCCTGTCTGCCTGGTTTTGAAGCTTGATAATCCCTTTTTGGTGATTTGTTTTGGAAAGGGTATTATAAACGGTATGTTCATTGAAACTATAAAAATCCCCCCCTATCTTTTCTGCCGGCCGGCAATGAGCGATGATTTTGATCTCTTTAGTAATGTACGTATGATCACCTAAAAGGCTTTGCTGGATTAATCGTGCCATCTCAAGTTCTCTCATATTTTTGTCTTGTTGCCGTTTGAGCTTCTGGGTTGTTATCGCATCTTTAGTGAAGGCCTTTTTTTTCTGAAGAAACCAATAGGTTAATAGAAGAATCAATAAGGTTGAAAAAATAAAATGGAGATACTCGAACAAGTGGTAAGCGGAATGAAGTTGAAAGAAAGTATAATAATATGCTATACATGCAGAAAGGAAGAAGGTTCCTGTAATTGCGGTTATAAATGCTTTCGAGCGGATAGTTTTTTCTAATAGTATTTCTATCGGGTTCATTTCTCAGTGACCTGAATAAAGAATAGTTTAACAAGTGCGATGTATAGAAATTTTAACATTTCTAAATGCGATCTGCAATTTGTGAAAATATATTATGCGTCAATTAATATTAGAGAAAATAAATATAAGATGGGTTTGTCAGATAATATTCTTGTCTTTATTGCTTTTTTTAATGCGTATGGTTATAATTGAATCATTATAATTCAATTATTTTTAGTACATAATTATTTAAGGAGGAACGGTCATTATGGTCCTTGATCTGAAAATCGACGTGAAACGAGAGCAGAATGTTCCAGTAATAACACTTGCGGGAGAAGTAGATGTTTATACTTATCCTCAGCTAAAGACGGCTATTTCGGATATTATTGAAACCGGCGAAAAAGATATGATAATTAATCTGGAGGGCGTCAAGTATATAGATAGTACCGGACTAGGTGTTCTTGCCAGCGGTGCGAACAAATTGGCAAAAAATAATGGATTTATTAATATTATTTGTACAAAGCCACAAATAAAAAAAATCTTTGAAGTGTCAGGGCTCACTCAAGCGAACTTCAGGATGTTTGATGATGAAAAAGTGGCTATATTAGAAATAAAAAAAGATAGCAATTCGTAGGAGGGCAAAGTAAATGCATGAAAATCAAAAAGTTGAGATTAAGATACCTAGCCTATCTGAATACGTTGGAGTCGTGAGATTAGCTGCTTCCGGAATTGCAAATAGGCTGAAATTCAATCATGAAGAAATAGAAGATATAAAAATTGCAGTTTCTGAGGCTTGTACTAATGCAGTTCAGTATGCATATCCAGGCAAGCTGGGGGAGATAGAAATTGTTTTTGTTGTAAAGAAAGATCAGCTTGAAGTGATTGTAAAAGATAATGGAAGAGGTTTTGATATTAATAGGCCTGCTTCAGGTAGTGAAAATAATCCTGATTTGCCGGAGAAAGTCGGGCTAGGGTTAGGGATTACTTTTATGAAAAGCCTCATGGATGAAGTAGAGTATGACTCGGAGATAGGACGAGGAACAATCGTTAAACTTGTCAAGTATGTTTACTCAACAGATGCAATAGAAGCCAATTCTATTAACTAGCTAGGATGCAGTGAAAAGTAATGATGTAGTTTTCATCTTAAATAGCTGTCTCGAAGCAGCGCTAGTGCAGAATGCGAGCGATGTTCATATTGAAACGAAAGCTGATACGCTGGCTATAAAGTTCAGAGTGGATGGACAGCTTATCGATTATAAGGTTATTTCCAAAGATATTGCTCCTCAGATTTTTTCCCGTTTAAAAGTATTGATTAAAGCAGATATAACAAAGAAGTATATTCCTCAAGAAGGAAGATTTTCTTTTGGTTTAAATAAATTTCCGATAGTCGATATCCGCGTTATTATTATTCCCACAATACTCGGCGAGCGAGCAACCATGCGGATACTGCATAGAAACGATTTGCTCCGGTCATTACCTTCTTTGGGAATGCATCAAACGATTTTGCAGAAGTATTCGGAGTTGCTTCGTTCCAGACATGGTCTAATCTTGATATCCGGATCTACGGGTAGCGGGAAAACCACGACACTCTATGCTTCCTTGCTTGATATAAAAGCCAAACATAAAAACATTATTACAGTAGAAGATCCGGTTGAATATGTAGTGGAGGAAATTAACCAGATACAGTTTAATAAGGATTCTGATTTATCCTTTGCTTCGTGTTTGCGTTATATTCTGAGAATGGACCCTGATATAATTTTTATTGGTGAAATCCGTGATGCTGAAACCGCTGCTTTGGCGTGCAGTGCTGCATTGACTGGACATCTCGTTGTTGCAACTATTCACACTAATGATAGCATTTCTGCTATAACCAGGCTCTATGACATGGGAGTCGAACCGTTTATGATCGCCCATTCGTTAGTAGGCGTAGTTTCTCAGACATTATTACCAAAAGTTTGTATGGATTGTATGGGAGAAGGCTGTGAGTCCTGTATGTTGAAAGGGGTCAAAGGCAGAATAGGTGTTTTTGAGCTGCTGGTTATGAATGAACAATTAAAAGAGCTTGTTATTAAGCCTCCATATGGAACGAATGCCTTGAAAAAAGCTGCTCGTGAAGATTTTTATGTAACACTCATTGAAGAAGCAACATTAAAACTAAATGGTGGTATAATTTCAGAAAAAGAGTTCCATATGCTTGCGTTATCGTGAGTTAAAAATACATAAATAAATATTAATAATTAGCACGTTGAGGTCGATATATGAATTATAAAAGAAATCAGAGAGTAGGTATTTTTGTTGATGTGCAGAATTTATTCTACTCTGCAAAATACCAGTATAAAGCAAGGGTTAATTTTGAAAAATTACTTGATAAACTAAATTCTAAGCGTAAACTGATTCGGGCAATTGCTTATATCGTGCAAACTCCGGAAATCGATCAATCCCATTTTCTGGAAATGCTCCAGCGAAATGGGTATGAAATAAAAATTAAGCAATTGAGGGTCAGGCCTGATGGATCTTCCAAGGGTGATTGGGATATGGGTATTGCGATCGATACTATTTCGATGTCCGACCGATTGGATGTCATAGTGCTTGTGAGCGGTGATGGGGATTTCGTTGATTTAACAACGATGTTAAAAGGGAGAGGCGCTATTGTAGAGGTAGCCTCTTTTCCTAAAAGTACAGCCTCCGAATTAATTTCAGTTGCTAATTATTATTGTCCGATCGATAAAGATTTGCTTTATTATGATTAGTTGTTTTACACTTGCATAGGCTTGTTTTCTACGTTATAGCAAGATTGAGAAAGGAATTGAAGATCGTTATGTCGAAGATAGAAGTACGAGATTATCAAAGTCTGGTAGCTATGGCATTATTAGAGGATGTTAAGAGTGGAGATATTACATCTCAGGCGACTATTCCGGACGATAGTGTTAGCAGAGCTATCATTAAAACAAAACAAGCTGGCGTTATATGCGGTGTTGATATCGCTCTTCACGTTTTTTTCGAAATAGACCCGACATTAAGCGTTATAACTGCTATTTGCGATGGTCAGATTGTAGATAGTGGCGTAGTTATAATGACTGTCGAAGGGAAAACCCGATCTATCTTAATGGCAGAGCGTACAGTTCTTAACTTTCTGTCGAGGTTATCTGGGATAGCGACTGAAACGAGAACCTATGTGGACATGATTAAGGGGACTATCGCTTGTATCTGTGACACAAGAAAGACGATTCCGGGATGGCGGAAACTAGATAAATACGCTGTAGCAATTGGCGGAGGAACAAATCATCGTATTGGCCTTTGGGATGCGATACTCATTAAAGAGAACCATATTAATGCTGCCGGAAGTGTGTCAAAAGCTCTGGAAAAAGCCAAGCAATTTGCTGCGCGTGCAGCATTTATTCAGATTGAGATAACCGATATTCAACAGCTTGAAGAAGCTTTGCCCCTCGAACCTGATATGGTGTTGCTCGATAATATGTCCATAGATACTATAATAAAAGCAGTTGAAATGTGTAAAAAAAATAATTATAATATTTTAATTGAGGCCTCTGGAAATGTTAACATTGAGAATGTGAGGGGTATAGCTATGACCGGAGTCGACAGAATTTCGGTCGGCGCAATAACTCATTCGGCGAAGAATTTTGATTTTACTCTTTTGATTGAATAATAGTAAGTTTACAAGGGAAGGTATTATGACTCCCAAAATAACTTGCTGGGGTAGGCGAGGCTATTATTTTATTGAGTAATAAAGGAGGAAACATATGTCGGACAATCAGATTAAAGAAATAGGGTTTATAGAGAAGAATAACAAATCTCGATACGTTGTTACCACAACAGAGTGGCGGAACAACCATTATTTTGATATTAGAGAGTACTATGTCGATGATGGAGATGAGTGGAAGCCTACCAAAAAGGGTGTTCGTTTAAGCGTGGAGTTTTTGCCGGAATTAATGGATATGTTGAAGAAAGTCGAGATAGATACGAAAGTTAAGAAAGAATAGATAAGAGAGTTGTATGTACCTTGGTGTAGATATAGGGGGAACAAAAATATTGGCAGGGCTGGTTTCTGCACAGGGTCAGGTTGTCTCCACTGTAAAAATAAAAACAGATGCGCAAGAACCATATGAAAGATTAGTTGGCCAAATAAAAGATTCAATAAGCGTATTATTACGAAAAGAATCTGTTTCAATCGGTGACATCAAAGGAATTGGAATCGGTGTTCCCGGATTAGTTAAGCCTGAAGATGGTATGGTTGTTTTTGCCCCTAATTTAGGGTGGAGGAATGTTCCGTTAAAAGCAATTTTCCAAGATGCATTACAAACGACGGTTGTTATCACAAATGATGTTAATGCCGGTATTATTGGCGAGACCTGGAAAGGTTCAGGGAGAGGGAGAAAAGACGTCGTCGGTATTTTTGTCGGTACGGGGGTCGGGGGAGCTGTGATAGTTGATGGACGTATCTGGCTTGGAACGCATAAACTAGCTGGTGAAGTTGGTCACATGATCCTTAATCCCGAAGGTCCAAAATGCAGCTGCGGGAATAATGGATGTTTAGAGGCTTATGTCGGTAAGGTTAATATTACAAAGAATCTTATTGCTGCAGGAATCGATGTGCCAGGTGGATCGATAGTTAAAAGTTCATATTTGGCATCAGCAATAAAAGATAAAAATCCTATTGTAAAAAAAGAACTTAAACGGGTATCTTCTTATCTCGCTGTTGGTATCTCAAATCTGACTGCGCTACTGAATCCGGAACTTGTTATCCTGGGTGGCGGAGTTGTTGAGGCCTGTAGTGAATATATACTTCCTAAAATTAAAAAAAAAGTTAAGGAAATAAGCTATAATAAGGCGGCCATCATGACAGCTAAATTGGGTGATCATGCGGGTATCATAGGTGCGGCTAAAATCGCGCTGGATGTAGCTGCAAATACCGGTTATTCCAGATAGCTTTTTCTTATAATAGCTAGCAAAATATCTTTTTGATTCTCAATTTTTTTTGATTTTATCTCAGCGAGAAGAAATTGTTGGATTTTTCCGATTATTGGCCCGTCAAATCCTAAGTCTTTTATCTCCTGTCCTGTTATATCCAGACTTTTTACTGTTAAGGCTGATAAGTTATAGTCGAAATTGTTGTTTATCAAGCCCTTAATTGTCTTTATTTCTTTTCTGGTAAATCTTAGCTTTTCTAATGTCTCATCAATTTCTTGCCGGGGTAGTGTGGAAAAAAAGCAGGCAATTCGCTGGCAAAGGTCGAATGTTTCGGGTATGTTTGTAATGCGTTCAGGAAAAGAAGAGAGGTCTGCCGCTATTAAACGGCTAAACAGTCCCCATTCATACAAATAATGGAGTCCTTGTTTGAAGTTTGCCCCTTTACATAGCTTGATCAGTTCAGTTTTAATTCGTTCTGCTGCCGGGAGCTGTACGTGAGGTGATAGCTCTTGCAAGGCAGCGAGTGTCGTACGTTCTATGGAAAATCCCAATTGCGCCGAAAATCTGGCTGCTCGAAAAATTCTTAAGGTATCTTCTTTGAGCCGTTCTTTTGGGTTGCCTACACAGGTTATGACATGTTCCCTGATAGCCTCCTGTCCATTAAATGGATCAATTATTCTTCCTGTTTTGAAATCATAGGCAATTGCATTCATAGTAAAGTCTCTGCGGCTGAGATCCTCGAAGATGTCGTTGCAAAATATAACGGTTTCAGGATGTCTGGCGTCAGTGTATCCGCTTTCTTTTCGCAAGGTAGTTACTTCGATGTTGTGTCCCTGTGAAACAACTATAATTGTTCCGTAATTTTTCCCGACATTGACAGTTTTGGAAAATAGTCCTGAAACCGTATCCGGAAGTGCATTGGTAGCAAGGTCAAAGTCTTGGACCTCGCAACCGAGAATAATATCCCGAAGGGAACCTCCGACAAGATAGATATCAAAGCCTTGATCAATAAATCGGGCAATAATATTTTTTAAGTAATCAGGAATGATTACCTTCATAGTTGCCTCCTCTCAGTTATCCTATTGTACCATTCTCATATTCGGGTGTCTGGACAATTTTATAGAGTTTTAGACCTAAGAAATTGCTGAATTTGTTGGTTTTTGTCAGTGAGAAAAAAAAGAATAAATATCAAACGCTAATAGCCTTTGTAAACTACAATAATCATATAAACTCGTTTGTATAAATCTGGCTCTTAGTGTATTATACGGCTATGCTTTCACGACTAAATAATAAACAAAAAGAAGCTGTCTTGGCCACCGCCGGACCGGTTTTGATAATTGCCGGTGCAGGTTCGGGCAAGACACAGGTTTTAACCCATAGGATTGCTTATCTGCTTAGTCAGAAAACAGCATATCCTTCACAAATATTTGCTGTTACTTTTACCAATAAGGCCGCAAAAGAAATGAAGGCCAGGGTGCTTAAACTCCTGAGCGGTATTATTCCTGAAAAAGAGATTAACGCGATGTGGGTCAATACCTTTCATGCTGCATGCGTACGTATACTGCGCACTGAAAGTGAGAATGTCGGCTTGCCAAAGAATTTTGTCATTTACGATACTTCGGACCAATTAAGCATTATAAAGAAAATCCTTAAGGAATTAGATATCGATGATAAGCAATTTAAGCCAAACTCAATATTATCTTCAATTTCTTCAGCTAAGAATGAACTAGTTGCGCCAGAAAATTATGTCTCGGCGGCTTATGACGTTTTTTCCAAAAAAGTCGGGTTAATATATCCGGCATATCAATCGGTCCTTCGGCAGCAAAATGCTCTCGATTTTGATGATATTTTATATTATACGGTTGAGTTATTCAAAAAACGTCCGGATATTTTACGCAATTATCAGGAACGATTTAAATACGTACTGGTCGATGAGTATCAAGATACTAACGTATGCCAGTATTCTATTGTCCACATGCTCGCGGCTAAACATAATAATATTTGTGCAGTAGGCGATGGTGATCAGAATATTTATAGCTGGCGAGGGGCAAATAGCAAGAATATCCTTAATTTTGAAAAGGATTTTCCTGCTGCGAAAACCATCATGCTGGAACAGAATTATAGGTCTACTCCTAATATTCTCAAAGCGGCAAACGATGTTATTAAAAATAACAGCGAAAGAAAAGACAAAAATCTGTGGACGGAAAATCCTGAAAACGAACAAGTTGTTCACTATCGAGGAATAAATGAGCGGGAAGAAGCTGCTTATGTCGCTGAGCAGATTGAATTATTAATGAATGAAAATAATTATTCATTAAAAGACTTTGTTATTCTTTATCGAACGAATGCACAGAGTCGAGTAATTGAAGATGTTTTTATGTACAAGAATATTAAGTACCAGATTATTGGAGCTTTTAAGTTTTATGAACGAAAAGAAATTAAAGATATTCTTGCATATTTGCGACTTATTTATAATATGAATGATAACTACAGTTTGTTACGTGCTCTTGCCAGTACGAATAGGGGTATCGGGAATACTTCTATTGCGAAACTTGAGCAATTTGCAAAAGAGCGACAGACACTGATGTTCGAAGCCTTGAATGTAACTGACGTTTTGAAGGGAAAAGCTGCACTAGCAGCGAAAGATTTTTACAAGATAATTAAAGAGCTTCAAAGTGCTTTGGCATCCCAAACGTATTCTTTGTCAGAGTTTATTGAGTTAGTTGTAGAAAAAACCGGATATTTGGATGCCCTTTCTGCACAAGAAGATAAAGAGTATCAGGATAGAACAGAAAATATTATGGAATTAGTCAGTGTTGCAAGAGAACACGATGGAGCGACTCTTGAAGACTTTCTTATGAGCGTTTCTCTTGTTTCTGATATTGATGAGGCTGATTCTGATAAAGATGTGGTAACGCTTATGACTCTCCACAGTGCCAAAGGACTTGAATTCCCGGTTGTATTCATGGTAGGGATGGAAGAAGGGTTGCTACCCCATTTCCGGTCTTTATTTGAATTAGATGAGATTGAAGAAGAGCGACGGCTATGCTATGTGGGGATGACACGAGCGAAAAGTCTGCTGTTCATGAGTTCGGTTATCACACGGACAATTTTTGGGAATACGGCTTCGAACGAAATATCCCGCTTTATAAAGGAAATTTCTAAAGAGAACCTAAAAGAAGAAAATAGCCCTAAATTAGCAACAAATGACAAGAAGTATAATTTTATTGCTGCTTCGGGAATATCTTTTTCTCCTAAGAGAGATAGTGAGAAATATAAAGAAAAAGACAATATGGCTGAAGGTGGATATAGTGTTGGGGACCAGGTCCTTCATCCGACCTTTGGCAGAGGTTGTGTTACCTATTTATATGGAAGTGGAATTAATACAACATTGACGATCAGATTCACTGATGAAGAAAGAACATTGATGTTAAAATATGCGCCTATAGAAAAAGTATAATATGCTTATAAATGAGATTTTTAGCTCGATACAAGGTGAGGGGATATATGCAGGATATAGGCAAATTTTTATTCGGTTTGCCGGATGTAATTTGTCTTGTGATTACTGCGATGAGCAGCATCAGGAACAACGTAAGTATGAAATTGATGCATTAGCAAAAGAAGTTAAGCAGTTCACCAAATCCTGGCATCATTCGATTTCCTTAACCGGCGGAGAGCCGCTCCTTCAAGTTGATCGAATAAAGCAGTTGATTCCTTTGTTGCCGCTTCCTATCTATCTTGAGACTAACGGTACTTTGCCACAGCACTTTAAGGAAATTGCCGATCTGGTTGATATTGTTTCTCTCGACTACAAAGAAGGATACGAAAACGAATTTATTGATTTTTTGCATATTGCAAAAGACAAGGATGTTTTTGTCAAATATGTTGTTCGGAAAGAAACAAATGTTAAGAAATTGTCTGATATTACTTCATTAATTTCCGAAATTAGCCGGGATATTCCATTTATATTGCAGCCAGTGACACCCTATGGCAAGATTAAACAAGGGCCGCGCCTAGAAGATCTGTTAAGGTTCTATCAGACAGCGAAAAATCACCTGAGCGATGTCCGAGTTATTCCCCAAACCCACAAGTTAATGAGAATAAAATGATTAAGAGAACCTTGCCGGCTATCTTCCTTCTGCACATTGTTCTAACAAATGTATGTTTCGCGCAGCCATATTCTGCTTGCTGGAAAGCAGAGACCAAAGCACCTCTTGTTGCATTGACTTTTGATGACGGACCGAAGCCAGAGTATTCACTTCCAATTCTCGATATCCTTGATAAATATTGTGTTAAAGGAACTTTTTTTGTAGTTGGAAAAATGGTGAAGCTCAACCAGGATATTGTATATCGAATGGCTAGTTCGGGACATGATGTCGGGAATCACACTTTCTCTCATACTCGATTAGATATGATGGATAAATCTCAGATTGATAATGAGTTACGATTAACGAATCAGATAGTAGAAAAAATTACCGGAATTAAACCGATTTTTTTTAGGCCGCCGGGTGGCAGGTTTAATCAATTGGTTTTGCAGGAAGCTCACTTTCATGGACTTAAGACAATTAACTGGAGCCTTAATGCGGTAGATTACACTCCTCATATTGACGTGCCGATAGCAATTATCGAAAATAAATGGGAAAATATTGTGGAAAAAGTTGTTTCTAACGCAAAACCCGGGGACATAATTTTATTCCATAATGGTGGTGAAGACACGGAGAAGGCATTGCCTTCCATAATCGAAAAGCTTAGACAAAAGGGCTTTCGTTTTGTGACAGTATCTGAGTTGTTAGGGATTGAGACAGTCTATAATAAAAAACAATTTGTGAAGCTGGATTAATTAATCAAGATAATACTGAGGAGATCATGATTATGAGTTTTACCTACGTGCAAAAAATTCCAAGTGTAAATGAAATCTTTGAAATGGTTCCCTTGTCGAAAGAACTAAAAACAGTGAAGTCTATGCGAGACAAAGAAATTTTGTCGGTTTTTGAAGGAAATAGTAATATATTCCTATTAATTATTGGACCCTGTTCAGCTCATGATGAGGATTCGGTATGTGATTATATTTCACGATTAGCATATGTTCAAGAAAAAGTTAAAGATAAGCTGCTATTAATCCCAAGAATCTATACCAATAAGCCGCGTACTACCGGTGAAGGTTATAAAGGGATGATGCACCAACCAGACCACCAAAAAGAACCGAACTTAGTTGAAGGTTTGAAAGCCATCCGAAGAATGCATATTAGGGCTCTGCGCGAGTCTCATCTGCCTGCTGCAGATGAAATGCTTTATCCCGGTAATTATCCTTATCTGGAGGACGTCCTTAGTTATTCGGCTATAGGTGCGCGATCGGTCGAGAACCAGCAGCACCGGCTGACTGTGAGTGGACTTGATACTCCGGTTGGAATGAAAAATCCAACGAGTGGAGATATTGAGGTTATGTTGAATTCGATTCAAGCAGCCCAATTATCCCATGCCTTCATTTATAACGGATATGAAGTTAAAACAAGTGGAAACCCATTAGCCCATGCAATTTTACGTGGAGCTGTTAATCAACATGGGCAATGTATTGCAAATTATCATTATGAAGAACTAATGAGGACTGCGGAACTATATTCTAACCGGTCGCTTGCTAATCCCGCTCTCATTGTTGATACAAACCATGCTAATTCGAATAAAATGTACAGGGAGCAGCCAAGAATAGCGATGGAGATTATGAGAAGTAAAAAGCATAATGCAATATTGCATAAAATGGTAAAAGGGCTCATGATTGAGAGTTTTATTGGTGAAGGGGCGCAGAAGGCAAATGAAAATGAGTATGGTAAGTCAATTACTGATGCATGCTTGGGGTGGGACTCAACAGAACGCCTAATAAACGATATTGCATATATTCTGTAACTATTTTTGTAACTACGAAGAATATCCGGTAATCGTTTTTTTTTCTGTGATAAACAATTATTCAAGCAGCTTGTTAGTCTGAATGAGACCGTTAATTCCTTACCGGAATGTTATTCTTTTTCAGGTATTCTTTTATTTCACTGATAGTGAGCTCTTTGTAGTGGAGAAGTGATGCAAGAAGTGCCGCATCACAGATGTCGCAAGCGTCTTTGATATGTTCGAGCGTACCAGCCCCGCCGGAGGCTATCACTGGAATGTTGACCGCTTCTGCTACGGCTTTGGTTAGCGGGATATCGTAGCCGGCTTTTGTGCCGTCTGCATCCATGCTTGTCAGTAGGATTTCTCCTGAACCCATTATTTCCATATGTTTTGCCCATTTTATTGCATCAATCCCTGTAGCATGTCTGCCTCCGTGAGTATAGACCTCCCAATTGCTGTTTTCATCAATTTTTATTTCTTCGATGAGGTTTTCTATTTTTGAGGCTTTACCATCTTGGGCTATTTTATAGTCTGTTGTAAGTCTGCTGATTTTTCGGGCATCGATGGCTACGACAATGCATTGAGATCCAAAGATATCGGCAGCTTCTTTGACAAAATCCGGGTTTTTTACTGCCGCAGTGTTAATTGATACTTTGTCGGCACCTGCGTTAAGCATTGCTCTAATTGTTTCGATATCGTTGATCCCTCCTCCGACCGTGAACGGGATAAATACCTGATCAGCCGTGCGTCGTACTACATCAATCATGATATTCCGTTTGTCGGAGGAAGCGGTAATATCGAGAAATACCAGCTCGTCAGCATTTTGTGAATCGTAGAGTTTGGCTAGTTCAACCGGGTCTCCGGCATCGCGCAATTCGACGAAATTGGTGCCTTTGACAACCCGGCCTTCTTTAACATCGAGACAAGGGATGATTCTTTTGGCTAACATGTAATTCTCCTAAGTATTTAAAATTTAGATTTCGGGTGATTTTGATTATTATCGTACCTCAAAGTAGCTATCGTCAATATATTAGCGGGAAAATGTTCCGGGGACATATTGTTTTGCTATTTCAACGAGTTTTTGAATTTCTTTAGTACTGAACGGCTGAACTGTTTTGTAGCTTGGATCAAGTGTCGAGGTGTTTCGGAACTGCTGCAGGAACCATTTTTTTGTGCCTTGTATGAGTTTTCCAATTGTGTGCATATCATTTTCATCCACGAGTCCCGGAACTAATGTCGTTCTGAACTCATACTCAAAGCTTGCTTCATTTATCAGGTAGTT
Source organism: Candidatus Margulisiibacteriota bacterium (assembly GCA_003242895.1). Classification (NCBI taxonomy): domain Bacteria; kingdom Bacillati; phylum Candidatus Margulisiibacteriota; species Candidatus Margulisiibacteriota bacterium. The sequence continues at coordinate 7,580 of QKMY01000066.1, read as the reverse complement.
TATTGTGCGAGTTATTTTGCTTTCTATTTCTGGAATTGTTGTTAATGCCGTGTATTTCTCTGGAATTGTTTTGATGTCAAGTGCGAGGTAATTGATCGGCAGCGATTGTAGTATCTCGGGATCGCTGCCATTTGTATCGAGTTTGATGAGGAATCCGAGTCCTTTTACCTGAGCAATGTATTCCGAAAGTTGAGGGTCAATCGTTGGCTCTCCGCCTGAGAAACAGACAGCGTCAATCAGGTGCTGAGATTTTTTGAGATATTCTATGATTTCTTTAAAATCCACCGGAAAAGCAGCAGAATCCAGAACAAGTTCTGGATTCTGACAATAAGGACAACGAAAATTACATCGTGAGAGAAAAATGGTTGTTGCTATTTTCCCCGGGTAATCAACAAATGATGTTTTAATGTACCCGCCTATAGACATTTCTCTATTTCTACGGTGCTGTGTGCGGTATTTATAGCCTTTCCTTCTTTATCGAAAAAAATGACGGTTGGAACAGCCATTACATTATTTGTTCTCGCTTCTTCAAGGCCATCCGGCTGGGAAGCATTAAAGAATTTTCCGGGAACTGCAAGCTTTTCTATATATTCTTTTACCGAAGGGCAATTCGGGCAGGTATCGCTATAGAAAAATTTAAAACTTTGTATTTTGTTCTCTAAAATAGAATTATCTTTTTCCGCTTCGGGATAAAAATTGATCGGGGTAAGTTTTGGCAGCTGTTCTTTTATTAGAGCTTCTTTTGTCACGTTATGCGGTTGTAACATTGCTATTTCCTGTTTCTCTATTTTGGGGATATCGAATTCTTGTCTTATTGCGTATTCTGATTTTTTTCCTTTGTTCCAGTTTTGGACAGGTCTGTAATATCCTACAATTCTGCTGTAAACTTCGGATTCAATTCCGCAAGTCGGACAAGAAAAATGTTCCCCTGAAATATATCCATGATCTTGGCAGATGGAGAAGGTTGGAGTGATTGTGTAGTATGGCAGATGAAAATTATAAGCGATCTTTTTTACGAGGTTTTTGCAGGTTTCTATGTCGCTGATATTCTCGCCAAGGAACGCGTGAAGCACTGTGCCTCCCGTGTACTTTTTTTGAAGTGAATCTTGATGCTCTAAGGCCTCGAACACATCAGCGGTGTAGTTAACAGGGAGTTGTGTTGAGTTGGTATAATAGGGATCTGTTTCCCCGGATGTAATGATATCCGGATAGCGCTCTTTGTCGATTTTAGCTAAACGGTAAGAGGTTCCTTCTGCAGGTGTTGCCTCAAGGTTATACAGGTTTCCGGTTTCTTCCTGATAGTCAGCGAGGCGCTTGCGCATAAAATCAAGCACTTCCTCCGCAAAAGCTTTGCCTTCAGGGGCTGCAATCGATTTTGACATGAAATTGAGACAGGACTCGTTCATGCCGTTAAGCCCGATAGTTGCGAAATGATTATTCAGATGTTTTAAATATCTTTTTGTATAAGGAAATAATCCTTGGTCCATTAAGCTTGTAATAACTTTTCTTTTAGTTTCAAGAGAAGTTTTTGCTGTGTCCATTAGCGTTCCTAGTCTGGCAAAAAAATCTTCTTTATTGGTTGCGAGGTAGCCAATCCTTGGAAGATTGATAGTTACGACGCCAATCGAACCAGTGAATTCGTCGGCTCCGAACAAGCCTCCGCCACGGCTTTTGAGTTCCCTTTTGTCTAATTGCAGGCGGCAGCACATGCTGCGAACGTCACTTGGGTCCAGGTCGGAATTAATAAAATTCTGGAAGTACGGTGTTCCATATTTCGCTGTCATTTCAAATAGTAACTTAGCATTTTCGTTATCCCAATTGAAGCTGCGTGTAACGTTATACGTTGGGATCGGGTAAGGAAAACCTCTGCCGTCTGAATCACCCTCCATCATCACTTCTATAAATGCCTTGTTAACGATATCCATTTCTACCTGGCAATCCCCATAAGTAAAATCGACTTCAACGCCGCCAACTATAGCCTTTTGGCCTTTAAGGTCTTCAGGAGCTGTCCAGTCAAGCGTAATGTTGGTGAATGGTGCTTGAGATCCCCAACGTGAAGGTGTATTGATGCTGAATACAAAGCTTTGGATATTTTGTTTTACTTCTTTATATGACAATTTGTCGAGTTTAACAAATGGTGCTAAATAGGTGTCAAAACTAGAAAATGCTTGAGCTCCAGCCCATTCGTTTTGCATCGTTCCAAGAAAATTAACCATCTGTGCTATAAGTGTTGATAAATGGTTTGCGGGTTTTGAGTTGATTTTGCCTTTGACGCCGCCGAGACCTTCTTGAATCAATTGCCTGAGGCTCCATCCTGCACAGTAGCCGGAAAACATTGAAAGATCGTGAAGATGGAAATCTCCATTTTTATGCGCATCGGCGACTTCTTTTGAGTAAATATTGTTAAGCCAGTAATTAGCTGTGATTGCTCCGGAATTATGGAGGATTAGTCCGCCAAGAGAATAGTTAACATTGCTATTTTCATTAACGCGCCAGTCGGATTGTTTTAGATATCCGTCCATGGTTCTGTCGATGTCGAGCATGATATTTTTTGCTTCACGTATTCTTTGGTGCTGCTCTCGATAGAGAATATAAGCTTTTGCTGTTTTTGCATGACCATTTACGATTAATACTTTTTCAATAATATCCTGCAACTCTTCGACTGCCGGAATTGACCGGTTATGATATCTTTTATTAATTTCGGAAATAACTTTATTGCAAAGATTTCTGGCGAGATCGTAATCACTGCCACCGACAGCTCTGGCTGCATTATAAATTGCCTCAATTATTTTGTCCGGATCGAAGGGAACAATCTCGTTATTCCTTTTGATAATACTTGAAATCTTTGATTTATTAATTTGTATACTTTCCATGCCTCAGTCTCCCTTCAATTATTTGGCGCTTTTTTCTAAGAAAGCACTTCTTTTATCTCTTTTATAAACTCTTGTACATCCTTGAACTGCCGATAAACAGAAGCAAAACGAACATAAGCAATTTGGTCAATGCTATGAAGCCTATCCATGATCATTTCGCCTATCTGGGCCGTCGGAACTTCCTTTATCATGTCATCTCTTAATTTCTTCTCAATATCATTAATAGTGGTTTCTATGGTCTCAATACTTACCGGTCGTTTTTCTGATGCTTTAATTAGGCCTGACAAAATCTTTTCCCGATCAAAAGGCTCTCTTCTTTTGTCTTTTTTTATTACCATTAACTGGTGTTCTTCTATTCGTTCATAGGAGGTAAATCGATTTTTACACTGGAGACATTCTCTTCTTCTCCTGATAGCCTTGCCATCATTAGTGTCTCGAGATTCGATAACTTTAATTTCTTCATATGAACAAAAAGGACATCTCATAAAAATTCTCTCACGCTATATGTGGTGTTTTGGGTTCGTATGGATTAAGCTTAGCACTTAATATGGGGCGAGTCAAGAAATTATGAAATAGTGATATAGTGATAGATACGCTAAAAAATGATGAATTAAAAATTTATAAATATTTGTAAATTTCGAGCCTTGTCTGATAATTTAGATAAGGGATGGTTTTTGTCTAGCAGGGGCTTGTAAGATCGGAGGTATGTTTAATAATAATAACGATAAAAAATGATTGTAATTTGTACGGTGAGCCTCTATGTAAGTATTGTTGGTTGATTCAGTGCAAATCCTGAAAATATTTTAGCTAATGGAGCGTTAATTTTAGTTTTTTGGAAGATCTTGCATTGCTCGAAATAGAACTTCTGTGATATATTGAGAGTGTTTTTTTTTGCTATTTATTTGTGCTGTCAAAAATATTATCAAACAGGTGGGATTATCCATGGAAATATTAGAAAGTATTATTAATAGAGCGAAGTCAGTTTACAAAACGATAGTATTGCCTGAAAGTACAGACCCTAGGGTTGTTGAAGCAGCATCTTCAGTAACAAAGCAGAAAATTGCCAATGTCATTTTAGTTGGTAGCGCAAATGAGATTGCTAAAATAAGCAAAGCGTATAACTTCGATATGACCGGAGTCACAATCGTTGATCCCTTAACTGATGATAATTTCGAGAAATATGCCAAGGAATACCATAAGAAACGCGCGAAGAAGGGTATGACGCCGGAGCAGGCAAAAAAGATACTGCAAGAAGATAAATTGTTTTACGGGGCAATGATGGTTGATCAGGGAGCCGCAGATGGTATGGTTGCCGGAGCCATTAGTACGACAGCAGATACGATACGTTCGATTATTCATTGTGTCGGTACGGCGCCTTATTGCTCAATTATCTCGAGCTTCTTTCTTATGGTTGTAGAAAATAAGACGTTAGGCGAGAATGGTGCGTTTTTATATGCTGATTGCGGGGTTAACCCTAATCCCAATGCAAATCAGCTGGCTCAAATTGCGATAACAACAGCTCAATCATTTAAAGTCTTTTTTGACACCGAGCCAAGAGTAGCGATGCTCTCCTTTTCTACGAAAGGCAGCGCTCATCATGACGATGTTACGAAAGTTATTACAGCTACCAAACTTGCACGAGAACTTGATCCGGGACTCACTATTGATGGCGAATTGCAAGTTGATGCGGCAATCGTTCCTAAGGTTGCACTCAGTAAAGCTCCCGGTAGTAAGGTGGCAGGTATGGCGAATATCTTGATTTTTCCTGATCTGGATGCCGGTAATATTGCATACAAGCTTACTCAGAGGTTAGCCAATGCTATTGCATTAGGACCAATTATACAGGGTGCTGCAAAACCTGTGAATGATTTGTCTAGAGGATGTTCTGTAGATGATATTATTAATGTTACTGCAATTACTGCTGTCCAAGCTGAATATCAAAAAAAGAGGTCTTTATCCAAATGAAAATACTAGCTCTTAACTGTGGAAGTTCATCTATAAAATTTGTCTTATACGACTGGAAGTCAAAAATCTCTCTTGTTAAAGGGCTTATAGAAAGAATTGGCGAGAAGGATTCTGTAATAAAGTATGAATCCGGTGCGGGTGTGGAAAAAAAAGAGACAACGGCAGTTAAAGATCATTTACAGGGTGTTCAATCTATTATCTCAATAATTACCAATCCGGAGAATAATCTTATTTCTTCTATTAATGATATATCTGCTATAGCTCATCGAGTTGTTCATGGCGCAGATAAATTTGCCAGTTCGGTAATTATTGACGACAATGTACTTCAGGTAATTAAAGATGTGGCCTCTTTAGCTCCGCTTCATAATCCACCCAATATTGTTGGGATAGAAGCTGCAAAAGCAACATTGTCAACAATCCCTCACATCGCAGTGTTTGATACAGCTTTTCACCAGACGATACCTGATTACGCTTATATTTATCCATTGCCTTACGAATGGTATACGAAATACAAAGTTAGAAGATATGGGTTTCATGGCACTTCGCACCTGTATGTCTCTAAACGGGCTGCTGTTATTCTGGGGAAGCATCCTTCGGAGACGAATGTAATTACCATGCATATCGGGAACGGAGTTAGCATTACGGCAGTAAAGAATGGCGTTTCAGTTGATACTTCAATGGGGCTTACGCCGCTTGAAGGTGCGATGATGGGAACCAGAAGCGGTAATATTGATCCTGCAATTATTTCCTATATTATGCAAAAAGAGAATCTGACCGAAGCAGAAGTAGAAAAGATACTGAATAAAAAGAGCGGCATCCTTGGTATTACCGGTAAGTATTCGGATCGACGGGATGTTGTAAAGTATGCCAGTGAAGGCGATTATTTATGCCAGCTTGCAATTGAGATGGAGACCTATAGACTAAAAAAACGTATCGGATCTTATTCTGCGGTATTAGGGCGGGTTGATGCTGTTGTTTTTACTGCCGGAGTTGGTGAAAATAGTCCTATTATTCGAGAAAAAACCTGTGATGGCTTAGATTTTCTTGGCATGAAGTTTGATAAAGCAAAAAATAATCTCGTTGATAAGGTGAAAAAAGAAGAAGTAATTTCAATGGATGACTCGAAAGTGAAGATTCTTGTAATTCCTACGAATGAAGAGATTGTTATGATAGAAGACGCGGTCGCTTTAATTGAAGGCTATTATGATGATCACCTTCATATGACATATTCATTCCAGAAAAAATAGTTTTTTTATCTTCAAACCTTTGAATTGGGAAAATGAAGGATTTTTATAATTGTTTTTTTTCTGCAAAAGATTTTCCTGAGTTATCAATGGTGACTGTGTTAATTGTTTTTATAATGAGGAGTGCGTTATTTATTGACGGCAATGATTTCGTTCCGATTGGGCTATGATACCCTGTACTGATATACATAGAGCTTGAGCTTCCACCATCCAATGCCATTGCGTCAACCGCTTCGAGATCTTTCATTATCAAGGCAAGCTCTGTAAATGTTACCCCTGTGCTATGTTTGGTTTTTTCGATAACAACGAAGATTACCTCTCCAAAGCTATTTATCCCTACGGCAGTTCTTGCTCTGGGAATACGAAAAGCTTCATTGAAGTTTTCCAGATTAAAATGTGGGTGAACAACATTTATTCCATTTTTGAGCAGCCTTGGTCCGCCTGAAATCGCTTGTTTTACGTTGAGCCATTTGGTATCTTCATCAAGTTGTGTTTTTATGGTTGACCCTGGGGTAATCAAGTTTGTATATTTCGCAGCCATCCCATGAAATGATAAGACATATCCTGATTTTGGAATGGGGGTGTTTCCTTGGTTTTTAAGTATACATATGGCTTTGTTGTTTTCGACGACTACTTCATCTCCGGAATTGTTTGATCGAGTTGAGGAGCCATATTCAGGTGTAAATAAAATAATGTCATCGGTTTTTCGTTCTCGATTAATTCCCATAATAAAAAATTTTTTAGTCACATCGTTATCGATAATAACGGAATCTTTGACGTAAGGAATTTGGATAAACGCTTCATTATTATAGTTTATGCCAAATACCGATCTCTGAAATAGGTTATCTTCTTTAAATAGTGAGTTGCCGTTTCTAATCATTCTTCCGATTGGGAATGTTGGAAACGGATTAAAAAAAGACCCGTTTACGGCAGCAAGGGCATTATTCTGGTCCACAATCTTTTTTATGGAAGCTAGCTCTCCTACCTTGTTATTTGCAAGGGCAGGTTCAATGCATATTCCGGGTACTGTTAGATTTATTTTTAGAACGTGAATATTTATCGGACCACGATTAATTCTTTTTCTGATCCTGATATATTGGACCCCTTTTGTTAAAACAGTTTCCAATCGATCAATCGGACAAATATATGGAACGGGCTTTTTGCGATAAGAATTCTTTTTGTTAGAAGTCCTGTGTTTTTTGTTGTAACTGCTTTGCTTGTTTTTATTGATTTGTTTATGAGGAACTGCATAAAGTTGAGATGGCAGGAAAATACTTATTAGAATTAACGTGTAGATTAATCTTTTCATTTATGGTTCGTCAGGGTTTTAGGGATATTTCCAGTAACTTATTTAGTATAGCAAAGATAATGGCTTTCTTCAAACGGTCCTGGCATTTACGAATCAAATCATCTAAAATCTAACCGAAGCCGATAGTAATCTATCAAATCAAAATCTGACCAAGACATGAGCAAAAGCGAATATAGGTTAGGCGAACTA
>QKMY01000065.1 GCA_003242895.1 Candidatus Margulisiibacteriota bacterium | reverse complement strand
TGGAGATGTTTTTTTATGATTACTTGATGCTAGCCTGTTTATTTTTTTAACTCACTAACTATTTCTGTTAACCTTTGCTCTTTATAATTAGAACTACTGACTTAGTACCAATAACGTTGACAATGAATTTGATTAGTGTATACTATTATTCGCATTCGGAGTTTTTAGGGTAGTATTATGGTCATAATTAAATCTCCGGATAATTTAAAAATTAATTAGAGGTGAATGGACTAATGAAAAAAGATATACATCCAAAATACAAAACGTTAACCGCAACATGTGTATGTGGTGCATCACATGAAACTGGATCAACACTTGAGACAGTTCGTGTTGATATCTGCTCAAAATGTCATCCGTTTTTTACTGGAGAGCAGAGAATTGTTGATACTGAAGGCCGTGTAGAGAAGTTCAATAAGAAATACGCAAATATAAAATAAAGATTAACTTTATGAATATTGAGATAGTATCTGCTACTCCTAATCCGTTAGAAGTTATTTATAAATCATGCCGTACTTGTTATAGTGCAGTGGGGCCGATAAGGTTAAAAGAAAAAAGTATTGACGAAATGATAAGCCTGATTGATGGAACAATTAAATCAGGCCATCACTCTGTACTTGAACATGTATCAATGACTTTTGCCATTGAAGGAGTGTCTAGAGCATTAACTCATCAGTTAGTAAGGCATAGACTAGCATCTTTTTCCCAACAAAGCCAACGCTATGTTAATTATTGTAAGGGAAAAGAGACGACGGATGTCGATTTTATCGTACCCAAAACTATCAAGAAAAACACTGAAGCTCTTAATGAGTATCAACTTCTCATAGAAGAGATTAAACGAGCCTATAAGAAGTTAATTGACATTGGGATTCCAGCTGAAGATGCTCGGTACATTCTTCCTAACGCTACAGAAACGAAACTTATAATGACAATGAATTTCAGAGAGCTTTTTACTGTTTCTTCGATCCGGCTGTGTTTTAGGGCGCAATGGGAAATAGTTGAATTGTTTGGAAAGATTAAAAAAGAAGTTTTTAAGATAGATGAATATTTGGCTTCAAAGTTGCAGCCCAAATGCCAAAATTTAGGTTATTGCAATGAAGACAAGTCCTGCGGTAAATATACGTTCGGCAGTAAGGGGTAAATATGAGCGATTTGAAAGATCTCGCAGTTGGTGGACAGGCTGTTATTGAAGGTGTCATGATGCGTGGCGAAAATATTATTGCTACTGCAATCAGAAATACTCAAAATAAAATTGTTATTGAGAAAAGGCAGTATCAATCACTATCAAAACGATATAAGTTTTTGAATCTACCGGTATTGCGCGGCTTTATTAATTTATTGGAAATGCTCTATTTAGGATTTAATATCTTGATGTATTCAGCCGAGGTAGCATTGGGTGGATCGACTGAAAAGAAAACAAGTAAATGGGAGTTAACTTTTTCCGCCGCATTTAGTATTGGGATATCTGTTGCTATGTTTATTGTTCTTCCTGCATTTATTTTCGATCACCTGAAATCAATGGTTTCGAACACCTTACTATTGAATGTAATCGAAGGAGTTATTCGGTTTTCTTTGTTTTTTTCCTTTTTGATATTTACTATGTTTTTTGATGATATGAAACGTGTGTATCAATATCATGGCGCGGAACATAAGGTTATTCATGCTTATGAATCCGGTCAGGGACTAGATATGGACAATATTAAAAAACGTACGACACTTCATCCTCGATGTGGAACCAGTTTTATTTTGGTTGTGATGATAATTAGTATCATTGTTTTTACTTTTTTAGGGAGACCTGATTTTTTTCATCGTGTAGCCTATAAAATAATGTTGATGCCAATTATCTCTGGTATAGCATACGAGATAATTAAGCTAAATAAAAAATACGATATTTTCTTTTTGCACTGGCTAGTATTCCCGGGTCTGATGTTACAAAAAATAACTACCAGAGAACCTGATGAAAAGCAAATTGAAGTTGCTCTTGCAGCGTTAAAAGAAGTAATCTAACCTAAAACCTCTTAAGTTAGCTATGAGCCATAAGAGAAGTTGTTTAAGCAATTTAAGCTTATTAAAGAGAAGAATAGGCTTGGATGATTTGCAGGAAACAGGTTCTGGATTAATTAATTGATAACAATTCATGGAGTACTGTTGATATTGTCAAGGAAAGCTTTTTATGAGTAATATAAAGGATATCTTAAACAATAATTTTATCAATTTGGAAATAAGTTACAAATAATAAGTTGGGATTAAAAATGTTTAGAAAATTAGAAGATATTGAAATCAAATATGATGAAATTGAGCGTTTGCTGGGTTCACCTGATGTATTAAGTGACCAGAAGAAGTACGCAGAATACTCTAAACAATATTCAGACTTGAAAGAGACTATTGTAAAATATAGAGAGTACAAAACAATAAAAAAACAGATGGACGAAGCCTCCGAGATATTAACTGAGTCAAATGATCGAGATATGATTGAGCTGGCTCAAGAAGAGTTTCAGACTTCGAAGGAACACTTGGAAAAAATTCAAGATGAGTTAAAACTATTATTACTGCCTCGCGATCCTAATGATAATAAAAATGCTTACCTTGAAATTAGGAGTGGGACAGGTGGAGAAGAAGCTTCTCTTTTTACACGCGATCTCTTGAATATGTATTCTCGTTACATAGAGAAAAAGGGTTGGCAGGTTGAACTAATTGAGCAGACAGAATCCGACATGGGGGGATTGAGTAAAGTAATTCTCCTTGTTAAAGGCGACTCTGTTTATGGGAAGTTAAAATATGAAAGCGGTACTCATCGAGTGCAAAGGGTTCCGGAAACAGAAGCGAGTGGTAGGATACATACGTCAGCAGTTACCGTTGCAGTATTGCCGGAAGTGGAAGATGTGGATATCCAGATCAATCCGAATGATTTGAGAATTGATACCTATCGTGCTTCAGGAGCAGGAGGTCAGCATATTAATAAAACTGATTCAGCAGTGAGAGTTACACATATTCCAACCGGCGTAGCTGTCGCATGTCAGGACGGAAGGAGTCAGCACCAAAACAAAGATAAAGCAATGCATCTCTTAAAAGCCAAAATCTTTGAATCTCAAGTGGAACAGCAGAATAAAGAGATATCTTCAACTAGAAAATTGCTTGTTGGATCTGGCGATAGAAGTGAGAAGATTAGGACCTATAATTTCCCGCAGGGAAGGGTTACAGATCATCGTATCGGTTTAACATTGTATAAACTTAATGATATTTTAACCGGTGATATTGATGAAATCATCGAGGCATTGCTCGCTGTTGATCGACTTGAAAAAATGAAGACTGAATAACGTTATCTCAGTAATCAAGCTTAAATAATCGAGAAATAACCCATGACTGAATCTTCCTGGACTATTATAAAAATCCTAAAATGGTCATATGAATATCTTGAAAAGCATAATATAGATAATCCAAAATACGAAGCTGAGGTATTACTTTCAGAGACTCTTCATTTACCCAGGCTGCAATTATTTCTTAAATTTGAAAAACCTCTTAATGATGAAGAACTTGCCAATTATCGAAAAATAATATCTCAGCGAGTTCGCCATATTCCCTATCAATATATATTTAAAAAGGCTTATTTTCTCGATTATGAACTCTATGTTGATGAAAATGTTCTTATCCCTAGACCTGAAACCGAGCTATTAGTTGAAGTTGCAATTGATGCAATTAAAGAAGGTCGACCTTTAAATAAAGAATTAACTATTTTGGATATCGGCTCAGGAAGTGGCTGTATTTCTATTGCCTTATCTGATAGCTTTCCTGAATACAATGTAGTTGCTGTTGAAAAAAGCATAAAGGCTATGGAAATCACTCAAAAAAATGCCAATAGGTATAACGTGAAAAATCTTAAATGTATTAATAAAGGGATTATCGATCTTGATTTTAACTCCTTATTTAACAATAAATTGTATGTTATTTCGAATCCCCCCTACATTTTAACTTCTGATTTAGAAACCCTCAGTGAAGAAGTTAAGAAAGAACCGGTATCAGCGCTAGATGGTGGTATTGATGGTTTGATGTTTTATCGCCAAATCCTTAATAAGTGTAAAAATTATCGACATGAGTCTTCTGTTATTTTTGAAATAGGTTATGATATTAATGAGTCTATTAATCAGCTGCTTATTGATAGTGGTGTGAAAAATATTAAATTTTATAAAGATTACCAAGATATAGACCGTATCGTCACCGGAACAGTACGTTAACCAAAAAAATCTGATGAATTTATATCAACTCATGATTTAACCGGGGAATAGCAGAAATGAAAAAAAATATAAGAATACAAAAAGATAGATCAATAATTTTCTCAAGAGCCCGCCTCACAACTGGTTTTATGGATAGATTGCAAGGGCTATTAGGTACAACGAGCATTTTAACTGAGGAACCGTTAATTATTGATAATTGTAGTTCTGTTCATTCTTTCTTTATGAAATATACGATTGGTGTTATTCATCTCAATTCCAATAATGCGATTATTGGTTATGAGGTTTTACCACCTCATAGAATCGGTAGAATGATCTGGGGTACCAAAAAAGTCATAGAATGTCATCCTGACGCTTATCAAGACAAACACCTGAAGATCGGTGATCGGATATTATTTTATTAATCCCGGAGTTACTCACATATTGCATATAAAATAGTATTGAAAAAAAACAAAAATAGTTATACATTCTTAGCATAATAGAATTATGAGACTTAGTTTGTGGAAAAGATGAGTAATGACTGGAACAAAATACTTCAATACGTGGGAGTTACCATGCAACTGGGTTTTACATTGGGATCTACTATTGTTATATTCTTTCTTATTGGCTTTTTTCTAGATAATAAAGTCGGAGGTAAGGGCTTAGTATTGTTCGTATTTATCATTCTCGGAGTTATCAGCGGATTTTATCAGGCTTATAAGCTCATTGGCAAGATTACTACGGAAGATGACCATAAGAACCATTAACCGTTACCGTACCATAGTATTACAGGCTGAATTCATTTTAATTGGTATATTATTAATATTTTTTTTCCTGCTTAACAAGACTTTGATCCCGGGATTGCTTTGGGGCGCAAGCTTTAGGATTATCATTTTTAATCAAACTATCAAGTATCTTGATCAAATTGAAAAAGGTAAGGTTACTAAAAATGTAATAATTAAGCTAGTTGTCTCAAAATATATATATCTTATAATGGCTTTTTTGATCCCTTTTTTATTTCCCCGGATAAATGTTATTTCAATGGTAATCGGGTTGTTCTCAATAACAATTATCTGTGTATTAAAAGAATTCATAGAATATTATTGTTTATCAAAATAACACCGGTAAAATCCTTAGTTGTTTGAAATGATATTATTCCCATAGTGTTCTTGCTGTAAGAGTAAGGATGTATTCATGAACGGGATCTTCGAAGTTTCATATTTCTCATTTACATTATTTGGCAGACTGATAACAATAAATACGACTATCATGGCAATGACGTGGATTATTATGATTGCCGGCATTGGCTTTGCACTCTGGGTTTCAAAAAATTTGAAGGTAGTTCCAGGAAGAGTTCAAAGCATTGCTGAATTATTTATTAATTTTTTTAGAGATTTGGTCATTTCATCGCTCGGTCCAAGTTATTATTCCTATACCCCACTTATAGCTACAATATTTATTTTTATCTTGTTGTGTAATCTGATCGGGATAATTCCTAACTTGTTTGTTATTCTTGGAACAAGCATATCATTGATATTAAAAATATTTGGATTAACGATGGCCCAAATACATTATCACAACTTTTTTAATGTTTCTTTAACTATCCCAGAAAGTGAATGGTATTCTTTTCTTTTTTCGATCCCGGAGTTCGCAGAACCGACAAGGTATCTCTCAACTGATCTGGGTATGGGAATAATGGTTGCAATAATAGTTCATGGAACGACCATAAAGAAAAAAGGGCTTTCCGGTTATCTAAAAACGTATTTTCATCCCGTCTGGTATTTATTTCCGCTTAATATTATTGAAGAGATTGCAAAAGTAACTTCCCATTCGTTACGTCTTTTTGGCAATATACTTGGGGGATCTCTAGTTCTCCTTATAGTCTCCAGATTAGTGTCAAATTTGGTAGTACCTATAGCGCTGCAATTTTTTTTCGGATTAGTTGAGGGGGTAGTCCAGGCATTTGTATTTACTATGCTGGCATTAACATATATTGCAATAAAAGTGAGAGATTAATGTAGCTTAAATAATCGTTGACGCTAAAAATATCATATGATATATCTCGACTAATTTATGGAATTAATATAATAATGTGAAGTTTGGGGTGTTGCTTGGACATTGATTATTCTATGGTTTTTAGATATTTTGGGGCTGCAATTGCACTTGGTCTGGGAGTGGTTGGAGCCGGACTGGGAGAGGGACATGCTGCGGCAAAAGCCTCAGAAGCAATAACCCGGCAGCCGGCAGCATCGGTGAGAATTGTGAATACTATGCTGGTAGGACAAGCAGTTGCTGAGAGTTCAAGTATCTTTGCTCTTGTAACGGCATTGATTCTAATTTTTCAGGGTGGGGCCGGTTCAGGATTAGTAACAGGAATTGCCTATTTGGCCTCGGGAATATGCATAGGAATCGGGACCTTTGGTGCCGGTCTCGGAGCAAGTCTGCCGGTTGGAAAAGCGTGTTTGGGGGTTGCCCGTCAGCCGAGGAAGAATAATGTTATTGTAGTTACCATGCTTATCGGGCAGTCTGTTTCGCAGACGACAGCAATATTTTCGCTTGTTATTGCTTTAATATTGATCTTTTTTGTATAAAAAGGGGGGGCTATTATGGTAAATATTACAGGTCCTGAATTAATACGAGTTGCAGCTTTGCTAGGTGCTGGTATTGCTATGGGAATTGGAGCAATCGGAGCAGGGTTAAGTGAAGGTTATGCTGCAGCGAAAGCCTGTGAAAGTGTTGCAAAGAGACCTGATCAGGCAAATATTATAACGAGAACTATGTTGATAGGCCAGGCAGTAACTGAATCAAATAGTATATATGCTTTAATTATTGCTTTAATTCTTATTTTTGTCGTTAAAGGATAGTGACAAGCAATACTGTCGAAAACGAACAGAATGTAGAGGTAGTTATGATCGAAATCAATATTTATGATCTCATAATGCAGATCGTTAACTTTCTCGTATTTCTATACATCCTGAAAAGGTTGTTTTATCAACCTGTAATTAATTTTCTTGATACGCGTGAGAGTAAAATTAGTCAGGCTATGAAGGATATCAATTATCAAGAGTCGGAAGCAAAGCATCTTATTAAAGAAGGTCAGGATAATCTGAATAATGCTCGTAGACTTGCTTTAGAAATTATAAATAAATCAAAAGATAGTGCGAGGAAAGTTCATGAAAAAATGCTGGATGAGGCTAATGGCCATGCTCTTCGACTCGTGAATCAAGCTAAAGATGAGATAAGTAGTGATATGGAAAAAGCAAGAAAGAAATTAAGTGAAGAAGTTTTATATTTGAGCACTATATTGACTGAGCAGATATTAACAAAAAATATTACCAAAGAAATTAATGACAAACTTACTGAGAACTTGATCGCTGGGATCTAAACCGGAAATTGCCTATGGATAACAGAATGGTGATTGCTCGATATGTTCAATCTCTCATTGACGCAATTCAAGAAAAAGATTTGGACGTTACCTTAGTTATTCTTATCCATTTAAAAAAAATCTTCGATGATAATAAGAAAATATATCTTTACCTAAAAGACCCAAGAGTGAGTGATGTAGAAAAAATAGGTATGTTCAATGAAATCCTTATAAGAATCCAGCCTATAAATAATTATATAATGAACTTTTTTATCTTGATTGTTACTGAAAAAAGAATAATGTATCTGGATGGTATGTTAACTCTTATTGAAGAGAAGTATAACGAATTAATGGGGATTGTTTATGCTGTAATTCATACACCCTTTCCGCTAAGCGATACAAATGTAGAAGCTGCTATCGCATCGTTAGAAAAAAGACTGGAAAAAAAAATTATCTTAAATGTAAAGATCAATAAGTCGCTAATTGGGGGAATCGTAATTACTTATTTGGATAAATTTATCAATCTATCATTGCAGTCTCGGCTAGAGGAGTTTCGCGAGCTTTAATCAACATCAAATAGGCATAAGGCGCTCACTCTTTTTATTAATAAACAACAACGGTTCATGTAAGATCAAGGTGGTGGTAACGATGAATATTAGGCCGGAAGAGATCGTTGAGATACTGACTAATCGTATAAAACAATATGAGCAAAAGGTAGAGATAGAAGACCTTGGTACAGTTATTCAGGTAGGCGATAATATTGCCCGTATTTACGGACTTATGAATGCAAAGTCGGGAGAACTTTTAGCCTTTGGTAATGATACATTTGGGATCGCTCTTAATCTCGAAGAAAATAATATTGGATGTATCATCCTGGGATCAGATACTAATATACAGGAAGGAGACAAAGTACGAACGACAGGAAGGGTTGTTGGCGTACCTGTTGGAGAGCAACTGCTGGGAAGAGTTGTTAATCCGTTAGGTCAGCCTATCGACGGATTAGGAGAGATTAAAACAAAAAAATGGAGACCTATTGAAAGGGGTGCTCCCGGGGTAATAGACAGGCAACCTGTCAAACAACCACTTCAAACAGGACTTAAGGCGATTGATTCTATGATCCCTATCGGAAGAGGCCAACGCGAGTTGATAATTGGTGACAGAAAAACTGGAAAGACTGCAATTGCGCTCGATACAATCATCAATCAGCTCGGAAAAAATGTCATCTGTATTTATGTTGCGATAGGTAAAAAAGATTCTACGGTGGCGCATGTAGTTAAATTATTACGGGATTATAATGCGATGGCTTATTCGATAGTTGTTTCAGCTACAGCAAGCGATACTGCAACACTTCAATATATTGCACCTTATGCTGCCTGTTCAATGGCGGAAGATTTCATGGATAATGGCAACGATGTGCTTATAGTCTATGATGATCTATCCAACCACGCTAAAGCATACCGCCAGATCTCTCTACTGTTGAGGCGCCCGCCAGGAAGAGAAGCTTATCCGGGTGACATTTTCTATATTCATTCTCGGCTACTGGAAAGGTCCGTAAAGTATAGCGACGATAAGGGTGGGGGGAGTATGACTGCGCTTCCGATAGTCGAGACTCAGGCTGGTGATATTTCTGCATATATACCAACAAATATTATTTCAATAACTGATGGTCAAATCTATTTGCGATCAGAGCTTTTTAATGCAGGGGTCAGGCCTGCGATTGACGTTGGGCTATCCGTATCTCGAGTTGGAGGTAGTGCTCAGATAAAAGCCATGAAAGAGGTGTCCGGGGCATTACGACTTGACATGGCACAATATCGGGATATCGAATCATTTGCGCAATTCGGGACTGAACTGGATAAAACGAGTCAGGCTCAACTCGAAAAGGGGAAACGACTTGTTGAAGTATTAAAGCAAGATCAATATCAACCACTGGATATCAGCAGGCAAGTAATTTCACTGTACGCTGTTGTCAATAATTTCTTGAATGATATTCCCGTTGAAAAAATAAGAAAATTTGAATCTGGACTGCTCGAATTTATTGAAAATGAGCATCCTGATTTCCTCGAAGAAATTGATAATAAAAATGCACTGGATGATCAATTAAGAAACAATATTAATTCAGCTATTGAAGCCTTCAAACAATATTATAAGGCAGGGATATAATGGCAAGCCTCCTTGATATCAGAAGAAATATTCAAGGTATTTCCAAGATAAAGAAAATCACCGAAGCGCTTAAGATGGTATCGGCAGCAATGATCTATCGAGCTGAGCAGCGTTTGAATAAAACTCGTCCTTATTCAAATATGCTATATGAATTAATAGCTGATATGTCTGCAGGAATAGAAATGGGTTCGCATCAGTTTTTCCAATTACATGAAAGCCATAATGCACTAATCGTTATAATAACAAGTGACCGTGGCTTATGCGGAAGTTTTAATGGAAATGTTATTCGTGAAGTGAATAGATATATTAATGCCGGAAAATACCGGAATTTTTCCCTTATTTGTATTGGAAAGATAGGATTAACTTATTTTCAAAGGAGAAAATATGCCATTGAGGGTCAATATATTAACTTTATTGAAGGTTTTCAATATTCCGATGTTGCTGAGATCGTAGAAATGATCATTGCTTACTATTTAGAAAAAAAATATAGTCGTATTAATATTGTATATAATGAATTTAAATCTGCCAGTGTGCAGACAGTAACGAATATTCAATTATTGCCGATGACGATTTTTGAAAATAATAAGAGAGTCGAATCTATCGAATATATTTATGAGCCATCCAGCGAAACAGTTATCGATTCGCTTTTGAAACAGCATATCACCTTTCAGGTCTACAGATTCGTAGTGGAAAGTTTTGCAGCGGAACAAGCGGCTCGTATGGCTGCTATGCAGTCTGCAACTGACAATGCCCAGGAGGTCCTCAATAATCTTGGGTTGACCTTAAATCGATTGAGGCAGGCAATGATAACAACGGAGATTGCTGAGATTGTGGGTGCGGCGGAAGTGTTGTCATAACTGATATTAATAGTGAAAGAGCTTATTCGGGGGGATTAAATGTCTAAGAAAATTGGTAAGATAATGCAGATAATTGGCCCGGTTGTGGATATACAGTTCGCGCAGGCAGATTTGCCGAAAATATTTGATGCAATACACATAAATAAAGATGACACTCTGCTGGTTATGGAAACAATACAGCATCTTGGTAATAATACAGTACGCTGTATCGCAATGGAATCCACCGATGGTCTGGTTCGAGGGGCAGAAGCTGTTAATACCGGTGAGCCAATAAAAGTGCCTGTAGGGGCTGAGACCCTTGGTAGAATGATAAATGTTATTGGACAAACTATAGATGGTAAGGGACCGATAAAGACTTCGAATTTATTCTCAATTCACCGAAGTGCTCCTAAACTTGTTGATCAAAGTACCGAGACGACCATCTATGAGACCGGTATAAAAGTAATAGATTTGCTGGCTCCTTATCCTAAAGGTGGGAAAATTGGTTTGTTTGGCGGTGCTGGAGTAGGTAAGACTGTCCTCATTATGGAACTGATTAATAATATTGTGGTTGAACATGGCGGGTATTCTGTTTTTGCAGGCGTTGGAGAGCGAACAAGAGAAGGCAATGATCTCTGGTTATCAATGAAGCAGTCTGGTGTTATTGATAAAACCGCGCTTGTTTTTGGGCAAATGAATGAGCCTCCGGGCGCACGTTTTAGGGTTGCCCTTACAGCGTTAACTATTGCCGAGTATTTCCGAGATGTGGAATCTAAAGATGTTTTATTGTTTATTGACAATATATTCAGGTTTGTTCAGGCGGGGTCGGAAGTCTCGGCGCTTCTTGGGCGAATGCCTTCTGCGGTAGGGTATCAGCCTACTTTAAGTACCGATGTCGGGTCCCTTGAAGAACGAATTACATCGACCAAAAAAGGCGCAATAACTTCTGTCCAAGCTGTATATGTTCCAGCGGACGATCTTACTGATCCGGCCCCGGCTGTTACTTTTGCACATCTCGACGCTACAACTGTGCTTTCCCGCCAGATTGTTGAGTTAGGGATATATCCGGCCGTTGATCCGTTAGAATCAACTTCAACTATCCTTGATCCTCGTGTTATAGGGGAGGATCATTACAATGTAGCCAATGAAGTGAAACATTTACTCCAAAGATACAGGGAACTTCAGGATATTATCAAAATTCTTGGAATGGAAGAGTTGTCTGATGAGGATAAGGTAACAGTTAATAGAGCAAGAAAGATACAACGGTTTTTATCTCAGCCATTTTTTGTTGCTGAAGAGTTTACCGGAAGAGCAGGCAAATATGTCTCAAAAGAGGATACAATAAGGAGTTTTACGGATATTGTCTCAGGTAAATATGATTCTATTCCTGAGCAAGCTTTTTATATGGTTGGAAACATCGATGAAGTATTAACAAAAGCCGAAACCTTAATGTGAAAGCGAGAGCAGGGGCATGTCCGATACTTTTAATATGACCGTTATTACTCCGGAAAGAAGGTTCTTTGAAGGGAAAGCTCAATATGCTGAAGTTCCTGGTTATGAAGGGGATATTGGGATTTATTCCAGCCACTCTCCGCTTTTTTCAATATTACGTCCGGGCGTTATTCATATTGAGAAATCGGAAAAGGAAATAGTTGAGGTCTTCGTAGCTAAAGGTTTTGTCGAAATTATGCCGGATAAAGTTAATATTTTGGCTGATTATGTTGAAACTGTAGACGAGATCGATATCGAAAGGGCCGAAAAAGCTAAACAGAGAGCTTTGGCAAAGATCAATACAAAAAAACATGATGGGATAGAGAGTGCTTATGCTGAACTGCAAAGGGCAGAAGGGCGGCTAGCGTTTGCAAGGAGAAGCAAATAATATTATGTTTCGCTTGCAATGAGGCTTTCAACCGCTTTAATACCATCAAGCGCTGCGCTCATTATTCCGCCGGCATAACCGGCACCTTCACCAATAGGATAGAGCCCTTTAATCATAGTGTGCTGGCCATCTTTGCCTCGGGGAAAACGAACAGGTGATGAGGTTCTCGTCTCGACTCCAAGTAGAACCGCTTCATCTGAAACAAAACCAGTCATAACTTTGTCAAAATAGTGAAATGCATCGATTAATGCTGTATTAACGAAAGACGGATATATATTGTGTAGGTTGGTTGGTGTATTACCAGGGCGGTAAGTTGTTGTTAGTGCAGTCTTGGTAGTCCGGTTGATTAAAAAATCACGGAGCTTTTGTGCTGGTGCAAAAAAAGGTTTTTGACCCAGATCGTAAGCTTTTTGTTCGAAGTGCTGAATAAAGGCGAGTCCGTCCATCGGTGATGATTGATAGAAATCATCCGGTTGAATATTAACCACGATGGCACTATTAGCACTTCCGGAATTACGAGCATGACTGCTCATGCCATTAATAACTAATCTGTTTTTCTGATTGCTGGCACAAATAATCTGCCCACCTGGGCACATGCAGAAAGAATACACTTGTCTTCCCTGTGACGATTTAAATGTTAATTTGTAAGGCGAAGAACCAAGTAGGTGATGATTCTTGTATTTTTCGCCGTATTGGATTTTGTTTATTGCCTCTTGTGAATGTTCAATTCTGAATCCTAGGGCAAAAGGTTTTGGCTCCATTTCTATTCCGCTATTATAGAGATTTTTATAGGTATCGTGTGCGGAATGGCCAATACCAAGAAAGACTACCTCTGTTTTTAGTTCTAGAATATCATTAATAATAATGCCTTGAACAACCGATTGATTAGTAAGTAGAGCTGAGAAAACTGAGGAGTAGTGAATTGTAACTCCCTTCTCAATCAGGTGATTTCTAATGTTTTTAAGGATAATTTGTAGTTTGTCAGTACCGATGTGAGGTTTTGCTTCATAGAGAATGTCCGACGGTGCACCAAAAAAAACCAGTTTTTCAAGGATATAATTATTGAAAGGATTATTGATTTGGGTTGTCAACTTGCCATCAGAATAAGTTCCTGCACCACCTTCGCCGAAAAGAGGGTTGCTTTCTGTATCGAGTAACCCTGAACTCCAAAGTGACTGAACGTCGCTTTTTCTCTCTTCAATTTTTTTTCCTCGTTCTATTATTATTGGTGTAATCCCATAATCAAGAAGCCTCAAAGCGCAGAAAATTCCTGAAGGCCCCAATCCAACAACCACAGGTCTAGAGTTTCGTATCCGCTTTTTAGTGAGATATGGCGTAGGCTCCGGCACAAACCTTGTGATTTTTGCGTTATTTGCTTTTTGAGGGAGTATTTTTTTGTGCGATTTGATTTTAAGTGAAAAAACGAGTTTGATTGAAGCTTTATCTCGGGCGTCGATAGATTTTTTAATAATATTGAAGGTTTTGATATTTAGGTATTGTTTTCCAAAGAGCTTTTTTAACGAATCTTCTATAGAGATAAACTCATCAATTGGGATTTTTAGCTGTTCAATAAGATATTCCATGATTAATTACTTCCGAAGCTATGATTAATATCATCTTTTATTTCTTTTAAAATATAAGGGTATTTATCCTGTAATTCTGTGGTCATTTTTTCAGTTATCGTTTTATTGTCAAGGATCTCTATAGCATAAATAATAATTGAGGTAGGCATTGAAAATCCCATGGCTTTTCCTGCATTAATCAGATCCAGAAAACTAATTTGATGTGTTGAATAATTTCCGGTGACGGTCGTTAGGTCAGATAATGATAGTTTTGTTAAAGCGCCAATAGAATTGCTCCCAGTCATAATAGAGTCGATAATGATAATTGTGTCAAACCCATCTAAATCACTTAACAGGCCAAGGTTTACAGCTTGAGATGCTGCTAATGGTATGGATAGTTCATCAGCAATAGTTGCAGCTAGATCGAGACCGATCCTGTCATCGCAAATTATGTCATTTCCTAACCCGATTATCAAAATGTTGTTTTTCATGGTTTTTAAGGTATTTCGAAATATTATTGGTATAAGAATAATAACTGGTTGATTGCCAGAATTGTATACAACGGGCTAATAATTTCGACAACATACAATTAATTATTTTGTTATTATGAAGAATTCTCTTGTATTTGTAAATATACTTTATAATTGCTATAATTAATAGTGGTTGAAAATATGGTTTGTGTGATCGGTGATTTATAAGGGAAATCTTCATATCTGTTATTTCTAAATGAATCAAAAATAGGTCCGCCATTAACGCACTGATTATCTGAATAACAAATAAGCATATATATATATATATTAGAGGGAGGCTTTTATGGTAAAGAAAGAAATGGATTGCAGAGGGTTAAAATGTCCTCAACCGTTATTAAAGGTTACAATTGAGGCAACTAAAATGAGCCCAGGGGACGTTCTTGTGGTAAGAGCAGATTGTCATACGTTTGAAACTGACCTCCGAGGCTGGGCTCAAAAAATGAATAAAGTTATTCAAGAGTTCAGAAATGAAGGAACATACAAGACCGCCGTTATTCAGTTCTAACTATTGGGTTGATTACAGAGCTTTTAATAGTAAACAAATTACGACGATTCCTAAAAGGAGTCGTCTTTGTTTTATTCTAAAAAATGTTTGTTATAGATTTTGTTTTATTCTAAAATAAATATAGATTTCTATGCATCGATTATTAATTTGACCCTGCGTTTTTCAGAGGATACGTCATGAACCTTTTTGATGTGAACAAAATAATAAATATTTGTCATACTATGCGGGGCACTATGTTTCACGTAATTCTGATTGTTATTTTTACGTTTTTCGGTATCGCAAATACGTATGCTCAGGAAATTGATAATAATGATACTATTTCTAGTTATCAATTCTTTATTGCGAATTCAGATAATTACGAACGATGTGGTATCGGTTTTAATTTGCGTGACAAAAATAATTCTGGACCTTACCGGTTTTCATTTAGCTCGTTCTCAATAATATCTTTAAATGATATTCGCCTCAATTCCAAGATTATTCTCTTGTCCGGGGAATTCCTAAATAGCATTACGCTTTTTTGCTCTGGCGGAGCAATGTTGCTTGCGTCTGATAAGGTATATCTCAATATGGTCCCAGACTTTTCCGTAGGAACTTCACATTCTTATGGGATAAAGTGGGGGTTGTTCTATGTTGAAAATGAGTTTTATTACGTAGTTCGAGCTGATAGTAATTTAACGCTGAAAGACAAAACAATAAATATAGGATTATGGAATGAATTTTAACTGCGAGATAATCTATCGGCTTTGGTATTTTATAATAGTGGTTTTGATTTCGCTATTTATTGGAACAACTGCGTTCTCTGAAAGCAATATAACTGCTAATTCTGTTGTTAATGGTGCTATTAGATTAGAATGGCAGCCACTTATCAGCGTTGGAGATATTTTTTCTCCGGTAACAAACAGCTATGTTATTTATGATATTTATCGCAGCACAAATAATGTTGAGGGTAAAGATATTGCTTGGTTATCCCAAAACTTACAGCCGATTACACTCAATTGCAGTGTTTCCCAAAATGGAGCTGTTGCGAGCTTTGTCGACGCACAAGGGTTGGTTAATTCGCAGAAGTATTATTATTTTCTGGTAGCTGATGATACTTATCCGACCTCGTTTGGAACCGTACTATATTCGGTCACTGCGGCTTGTTCAGATAACACAGGTCCAACGATCGTAAGTCTATATTATACAACACCTTCAAATAATTCTTTTATTCAAACTAAGGATTTCACTGTTTCTTTGAATATTAATGATAATGTAGGCATAACTATAAATAATCTTGTTCTTTGTTATAAGTTTTCTAATTCATTAAATCCTGTCGACGCTGGCATAACAGGGAACGTTTCACTGACTATAGTTGGCGAAGCCCCCTCATTTAGCGCTTTTGCAACTATACCAGCCTCTACGGCTACACAAAACTATTTGTACTATTGGATTTCCGGTACGGACGCAGCGGGAAATCCAGTTTCTAATTCATTGATAAGTCCAAATGCTATATCATCTTCAATTCAAGTTTATTTCGATAATGTCCAGCCTGCGATTATTTCTATTAATCTCATTAATGATAAAGCCTATGATGTTCAAACATTAGCTATTACTGCATCAGTCACTGAGATCGCCAATGATTATGTTAATTCTTCTGGGCTTCAGGATGGATTCGTTATCCTTGCCTACAGGCTAAATGGCTTCTTATCTCGACTGCCAATGCAAGTAGTCGGATCAATTATTCAGGGTTCGGTACCAGGACTTTCTGATGGTGACGATTTGTCTTTTTGGTTTGAAGGTTCTGATATGGCCGGAAATGAAATAACCTCGAATATCATGCCTTTCTCAATCAGTGAGACCACTGCAATGAAGGTTAAGATAGATACACTAGCTCCTCATTGTTCGACAATTAACATCCTTACAATAAACAATAACAGTGTAGTCAAGAATCGTGATACGTTTCTGATAACCGCAAACATCGTAGATTCATCTTTAATAACCGCAAACATCTTTTTAGATCTGACACCTGTGAATGGTAAAAGTCAGGTTACTCCAGATTCTTACATCAACGGCGTTGCGACTTGGGAATTGATAGCCTCAACGAATCTTGATGGTAATTATTTTATCACGCTTAATGCTACAGATGAAGTTGGTAAGAGCCTGGGTGGAGTTATAACAGCTTCAGTAATTGTCGATACCGATCAACCGCAAATCGCTTATATCTCGAGTTATGAAGGAACTAATACTATCGTAATCAAATTCACCGAGCCAGTAATTGTTACAGCTGATTTAACTTCGGCATCAGGCGCCTTTATTAATGGAATTCCCATTCCATTTAGCATTCCACGTAATTCAATTTTTTCAGATAGCGTAACAGGAACTATAGGGATAGTCCTTTCATCGAATGATATTCTCGGAATTAGTATTATGGATAGGAATGCTTTTTTAGATAGGGCGGGCAATGTGTTGACAGGGAATATTTCCTGGTCCGATAAACTTACGGGTTATTCTCTGTTCGCATTCAGGGATGAATTTTTAACCCAGATATTTCCTACAAACAATAGCGGAAACACAATTATTAATGGAGAT
The DNA here is from genome assembly GCA_003242895.1 of Candidatus Margulisiibacteriota bacterium. Lineage (NCBI taxonomy): Bacteria > Bacillati > Candidatus Margulisiibacteriota > Candidatus Margulisiibacteriota bacterium. The sequence continues at coordinate 18,551 of QKMY01000065.1, read as the reverse complement.
AATATCTACCTGAAAATCATAGCAAATGAGAATATATCTGAAAATACGTTAGCATTAAATGTCGGACAATCAATTAATGAAAGTATTGCTTATCATCTGGTTTCGACTCCCAATAATTCCATGACTGCTTTTTATACAAGTTTCAATATGATTGCAAGTAATAATAGTACAATTAGTTTCTTTCTTACTGGACGAGATATTGCTGGGAATGATTTCAACGTTCTTAGTCCGGCAAACTGTCCGTTTATGGTCTTCGATACTCAAGGTCCCAGTATTATCACTCATAACATTCCTCAGAGGCTTCGTTTTGATCGGGTCCGGAATTTTGATATTGTAGCTACTATGAACGAAAATAGCTTAGTATCTATTAACGCATTTGTCCTTAACTGGAAATTATATGATAGTAGCAATCAGCCTAAAAGTGTAACTTTATCATGTTTATTGCATAGTGATCTATCCCAGGGTGATATTCCGGTTACTTTGAACAATTTCGATTTTTCAAATGGCGGTATTTATTCGTTAAATGATTGTGATTATGCCAAAGTTTGGTTTTCCGGGTCCGATGTTGTTGGGAATGCGCTGAATACAGACAGGAATTCACCTTTTTATCCTGCTGCTATTATAGTTTTTGACAGCGGAATACCTTCTCTCACCGTGCTCTGTTCGCCATCAGACGCAATAAAAACGGGAACAACCGTTACAATGACCTTTACAAGTAATGATTTACTGGAAACCACATTGTTACCAACAATTAATCTTTTCTATACATATGATTCTTCATCTCAAAATATAATACAGGGAATTTTTCTTAACTCTACAACCTATATTGCTACATTTAACGCGCCCTCAAAGCCAGGGACGGTAAATATAAGTGCATATGGCTTCGAAGAAATAATGGGGTATGAAATGACCGAAAGCACAGGCACGAATATCAGCAGGTTATCTATCGACAATACCTCTCCATATCTTATTACCGCGAGCTGTTCAGTTCCTTTTGGGGAATATATCAAAAAAGAAGATTTTAATCTGTATTTTCTTGTCTATGAGGCAATGCGTATAGTAACTGGTGATGTTTTTGTAAATATGGCGTATGCAAATCAGATAGATGTAATAACAATGAATATATCATATGTTAATAATAACTATTATCTTGCGAGTGCAACATTGCCGGTAGCTTCAATAGGAAACAGTGTTACTCTGAGCTATTGGTTTAGCGGGCATGATAGTGCCGGAAATAGGCTCGAAACACAAGGCTTACCCTTAGCGGTTACTCTATCGGAAGGAGTTCAGGTAGGAGTTGATGGAGTAGCACCAAGTATCACGATCCAAACACCCACAAGAAGTACTACATTGCTTAGTAGCGTAAGAATTAGCGGAATTGTTTCTGACAATATAGCTTCAATAGCGAACGTGATTGTTGATCAGTATTGGCAAAATGGCAACACCTATTTTTTCGTAACCGAGAATGCTGTTCCTGTGACTATCAACTTCTATGACGTAACAATGAACCTGATGGAAGGTAATAATCTGTTCGTTGTAAAGGCTCAAGATGTAGCCGGAAACGAATCATCTGAGAATGCTGTGTTATCATATTCCGCAGCTGAAGGTACAAATGCGAGTAATGGTCTATCTGCCAAAATAATCATACCGCTCGGTGCTTATGAAAAAGACGTCAACTTAGATGTCCACGTTCTTTCTAGTCTGAACTCAGCTGCGATGGGAATTACAAATAATACCTATCTGGGCGGTGTGGATGTAAAGATTTCTGGTATCGAAAATCCGATATTTGCTCTACCGGTTAAGATTTCTATTGACCTTCCGTCAGGCACTACAACCTCCCAACTTCTCGTATTATGGTGGAATCCATCTACTGCAAGCTGGAACGCTTCAGGCATTACCAGCGTCAATGTTATCGCTCAAAAAGTTACTTTTTATACGAACCATTTCACTACCTTTGGAATTTTCTCTACTGCCGATCTCATCGCTCCTGATCTGTCAGGCGTGTATATTGATGGTGAATTAATCAGCACCAACGACTATGTGTCTTCCCGTCCTGAGTTGAAGCTACTGCTTCGGGATAATTCGGCGGGAATAGGATTGACTATGTCCACGGTAGAGCTTTATCGAGTTATTGGTGTAGTCGATACTCTGATATCAATGAGTACAACAAATTATCAAATAACTACAGAGCAAGTTACAGTTATTTATCGACCGTATGAAAACTTGTTTCCTGGATCCTATTTTTATAAAGTTACTGCAAAAGATGCTAATAATAACATTCTCGAAAGAACTTCGCCTGTTTTTCGTATAAAATCTTTGTTTTTTGATTTTTCAGCAATTCATGGTCCGAATCCTTTTTCCCCTGATTATGATGGAATAAATGATATATTGAAAATTACCTATCAAATGTCAGAAAATGCTGAAATAAATATAAGGATCTTTGATATTACGGGGAAAATGCTGCAATCGTGGCATTTTTGGGCCGGCAACCCGGACGGGGGAAACCCCGGCTACAATGAGGTTCTCTGGGATGGGAGAAACAGGTATGGAGAGATTGTTGCTAATGGTGTGTATTTCGCTGTAGTGACAGCAGAAAACATTAATTCTGTAAAGAAGAAAGCTATCCTTAAAATTGCGGTATTGAAATAATGTTAAAAAGACTTATATCAACTAAATTGTCAGTATTTTTTGTCTGCTTTCTTTGCTGTTCATACGTTCTTGCCTCTGAAAACGGAGCTGTTTTTCTTGAGAATGGTGGTGGAGCAAAAGCGATGGCTTATGGTGATGCCTTCGGTGCAAATACCGGAGAAATCTGGGAGACGTTATACAATCCGGCTGGAATTTATGGCATAAAAAATGCTGTTTTGGAGAGCATGTACCAATCTATTTTTATCGATACCAATTATAAGTCGCTGGCAGTAGCAGTACCTTTTCAGTACGGTACCTTTGCAACCCATTATTATTCGGCAGGCGTAAGCAACATTCCTGAAACGCAAATTAATTCTGAAGGTAGGCCCGAAGCGACCGGGGAACTTTTTTCCTATATTTCGACTGCTCTGCTAATAAGTTATGCAACTGATTTTAGTACAAAAAAGATTTTTGCAGGATGTACGTTGAAATTTATCGATCAAAAATTGTGGGACAATTCTTCCTCTGGCTATGGAATGGATATTGGTATTATATGGGCCCTTGATAATAGTTACCGCTTTGGAATATCAGCAATTAATATTTTGAAGCCAGCTTTAAAGTGGAACACTTTTAATGAGAGTCTTGATACAGCGCCATTAAAGATTATCGGAGCTTTTGATTATAAGTCAATTGATGCGAAAGTCCGTGTCCGTGCCTCAATAAAAAAAATCACAAACCGTCCGTACACTTATCATTTTGGAGTAGGTTACAGGCTAATAGATGAACTTGAACTTCGTGGTGGCATGAATGAGGGGCAGAGTACGTTTGGGCTTGGGATCAGCTTAGGTCCGGTTAATTTTGATTATGCTGTAATGGCCTCAAAATATAATGAGGTAGGCAATTTGCAGAGATTCTCCTTTGGGTATCAATTCTCTTTGCCGGAAAAGAAAATGAAGACAGTTCTGGTACCTGAAACGATAGGAACTGCTAATACTATCCCCACCAAGAGTGTTGAGTTGAATGTTGATTCAGTGTTAACAACGAATAATAACCGGCAATCACTACCTATTTCCGATCGGATGTATTCTCCTGAAGAGAAAAAAAATGAGTATCCAGATGGTTTTACTGTGTTGATCAATCAAGCAAATGCGGCATTTATAAACGAGGAATACGAAAAAGCTATCGAGCTATTGCTTCAATCATTACAATTTGATGACAAAAGAATCCGAACCTATATAGCCTTAGGTGCCTCCTATCTCAATTTAGATCAGAAGGATCGAGCTCGGGAATATTGGGATAAAACGCTTACTCTTGATCCTGGTAATGAAAGTATAAAAAAACGAGTTGCTAAGTATTTCAAAATTAATACTGCCCCGGATTATTATCAGCAGGGTTATGTTTATTTTAATGATAGGAATTATGAAAAAGCTATTGGCGAGTATAAAAAGGCGATAGCTATCGACCCGAAGTTTGAACTTGCATATCTCTGGTTGGGAAATAGTTATAAAATGCTCGGACAATCCGACGAAGCAAGAAAATCATGGACTAAAGGCGGCAAAACAATAGAAGAAGAATCTGATAGGTTCTACGAACATGGATATGTCTGTTTCATTCAGCAGGATTACAAATCTGCTATTGATAGCTATCTGAGGGCAATTGAATTAAATCCAGCTTCAATAAAGGCTTATGTCTGGCTAGGAAACATGTATATTCGACTAGACCAAAAAGAACATGCCGTTGATATTTGGTCAAAAGCCTTGAAACTAGCTCCAGATAATGAGGAATTGCAGTTTAAGCTCTCTCTTTATCTGAGTAATAAATAGTATGATTGCTTAGTTTCTTGCAACGGCTTCAGAATTCGATTCTATAGCTGATAATATTTTTTTTATATCTATCATCTCGATTCCTTCTATATACTCTGTTCTTGGAATAGTATTAATGTAAGCTAACTTATTGATAGCTTTAACAACATCTTCAATTTTGTACAATGAAGAGAGTATTGTTTCCCAAATTTGTTTCGATTGTGGATCAATGCTTTTTTTTATGTGTATATTTGCAAGTGTAAGGATAGGCTGGAGCGCATTAAAAATTTCGTGGTTGTAAGTTGTCGAAATATGATTCAACACTTCCATTGGCGATTCAAATCTTGGCTGAGAATGCTCGTCAATACTGATATTCTTTATTTTATTGTAAGTTAGTGTCATATGATGTAATTAACGTTGAGATTTAAACAATATTAAAATATATCTTTTTATTTCGAGTGATATTATATAGGTAGGCGCTAAATTATTCCAGCATAAAAAAAATGCGGTATATTATCCTGTTAGCTAGAGAAGTTATTTTTGTAGTTTTTCATCTGTATCTATCGATCGAGGCCCCTTAATTAGAAGTAATAGCGTTAAAATTACTTTTTTCAGGGTCAGCTGTAAACATTTTTGTGGGTGTTTATTTGAATAATAAAATATTTTAATTTAATATGCGATCATCATTGTATTCTCACTACTTAAGTCTTATGGATTTAAGTAGTGAATATGTAGGACCTGAATCGGAAATTGTGCTTTTAACGAATTCTATAGTGTTTATTGAATAAATATTTTTATCAATTTTATCGATAGAATAATTATTTTGCAGGTGGGAGTCCAAATTTACAATATTTTGTGATGACTTGAATCTACCAAGCGTGATATGTGGTTTGAACTTGTTGTCGTCCACGAAGTTTCCTGTTTTATAAACTTCCTGAAAATGGGTTTCATTGCTAAGCCTAAACCATAATAACCGTGGATGATGTAAGTTCGGGGATATCTCAATAGACGCTAGTGAAAACTTTATTGATGATAGTTCAGAATAAGTCTCAGATAGTTTAATAAAGATTTTTTCGAAGTCAGTTTCAGTCACGCTCTCATAAAAAGAAATGGTAATATGGTAATTATTTTGCGTTACCCAACGAATATCTGTACCAAACTGTTTAAGGTTTTGTGTAGTAGTTTTTAGGGAATAAATAAGTTCATATGGTAATTTAAAGGATATAAAAGCTCTCATTTTAAGAGCTAGTTTATAGTATTCAGTGGTCAATTTCAAGTCGATAATCTGTTTGTATAACCAAGGAATTAATTTCCAATATCTAACATCGTAATACCTTCTAAGTATTGAGTTGTTGGTATTACATCCGCTTTCTGCAGGTTATTAATGCTTGTTACGGTATTTTGTATCTTTTTGGCAGCTAATAGAATAATCTCAAGAGCTGCTTTTAAGTCAGGATCATCAGTTTTATTTTTGAAGAAGTTTGACATGAAAAAAATTGGTGTCAGGGCATTATTGACTTCATGGTTTAAGGATATGCTTACTACGTTGAGTGCTTTTTTTAAGTATTCATTTTCGATGTCCATTTTATTGATTTGGTTGAGTTGATTGACACTATTATTGATCTGATTCAATGCTGTGTTTATTGTAGGATTAAAAATCGTATTAGTTATTTGCATTTTATCAATCCTTTCTCCCTCTGTTTATATGTCGTACTCTTTCTGCAATAATTTCAAATATTGTATATGCTATTAGCAAGATTATTGTGAAATGTATATTTTAAGACTCTCTCAGAATTTGCAAAATAATTCATTTCCAGATGGTATCATAAAAAGATGGATTCCTGCAATTGCAATATTTTCTTTAATAATAAGTTTTTTTGTTAACGTGTTGCGATTATTTTCTATAACTATTAGTGATACAAGGATTTCCGTTGACTTTTATTTATCCGGCCATTAAATAGCGATTAGAACTGTATATCCCATTTATTAACATAAAATATCATTAACAATTATTTTGAAACATTTGGTTTTTTGAAATTATTGGTAAAATGTTAAACAGGAGTAGTAAATATGCAAAACATAGTAAAACCTATAGAAACTTTTAATATCCAGAATAGGAAATATCTCGGATCGAAGTCTAATTTATTAGCACCCTTGCTAAAGATTATGATAGATCGGGTTGGTGAAATATATTCATTTGCAGATTTGTTTGCTGGAACTGGGGTAGTGGCAGAAGGCATAAAAAAAATATTTCCTGATGCTCAGCTTGTAGTTAATGATATTTTATTTTCTAATTATATAATTTATCAGGCTTTTTTCGGGTGTAATAATATTGAGGTATCGGTCCCCAAGATTTATGAACTTATAGATAAATTTAATCAGGTAGATGGTTATTATGGTTATGTTAGTCATAATTTTGGAGGATGCTATTTTACAATAGAGAATGCAAAAATTATAGATGAAATTCGAGATACCATAGAAGAAATATATAAAAAAAGAGAAATCAACTTTAAAGAGAAAAGTATCCTATTGACTAGTCTGATATACTCAATTGATAAGTGTGCCAATACCTGCGGGCAGTATGATTCTTATCTAAAGCATTTAGGTTCGAAATCGATGGTGAATGGGATACATAAAATAGATAATAATGTATATAAAAAACTTGAAATGAAGTACCCAAACTATGCGGTTAGTAAGAATAAAAACTTAATAGTATCTATGGATGCAAATATTCTAGTCGAGCACATTCACACTCAGGTAGTCTATATTGACCCTCCGTATAATACCCGTCAGTATATAGATAATTATCATATTCTTGAAAATATTGTTAAATGGAATAAGCCTGAGGTTTATGGGAAAACCAAGAAGTTCAAGCGCGATTTATTGAAAAGCCGTTATTCTCAGGTAAAATATGCAGAGCTAGCATTTCGGATGTTGATAAAGCATATTAAAGCCGAGCATATATTTGTCAGTTATAATTCTGAAGGATTATTAGAAAGAAATGAAATGCTAACAATTTTAGAGAAAAAAGGCCACGTTGATATTGTTGAATTGCCATATAATGTTTTTGGAAATGGTGCAGGACAGTCTAAAAAAAGGGTTGTTACTGAATACTTGTTTTATCTTAAATGTAAATAACCCTGCCTATTTAATTTCAGGCAAGATGTAGCACGTGCTTCTTCCTTTTCCTGCTGTAGCTAATAATTCTTGCCTTAGAAGCTCTACTAATTCAATATGTGCAGTTTTGTGGGATACCTTGAAAAGGTCTCTATAGATCATATTAGTAATCGAGCCATTCTCATGAACGTGGTTGAGGGCATCTTTTTGTCTTTTATTTAGGCCTTCATGAATATTCTTAAGGTTTGCAGAGAGAGACTTCTCTTCGTCCAGGGATGCTAATCGTGTAATTTTATTATCTCTAATATAACATTTGGAATCAGCAAAATAGGGTTTTGAATTTCCTTCATGGACCGAGATTAGCAATATATTTTTGTTTGCCTTCTCAATTTCAGTAACAAGTGGGATAAGCTTGGGGTTGCATTTTGCTTTAGCTACGGCTAGAATCCATTCTTTAGTGACTGTTTCTCCTATTAAATGACCATTTTTATCATCAATGCCAAGAACTATATAACCCCCTTTAGCATTGGAAAAAGCAGCAAGATCTTTTGCCAAATCAATGGAATTCAACAAGTTTTTTTTAAACTCGATTGAAGGTCCTTCACCTTGTTGTAATAATTCTATGATTTGTTTCCAGCTCAAATCGTCACCACCTATATTATATCTTATAGCATTTTTTTTCTTATCTTTCAAATAATTTTGATCACTAGATAGAATTGTTTTTTATATAACCGTTAGCTCTTCTGGGTTTACTGAAATTATTATTAACGAAAAAATAGTAGGAAAATTTGATTGCTACGCTGTGGTGTGTTTTGATCAACAGAGTAATCATTCCTGTTTTGATGATGCAAAATAACAGGTATTTTCGATAAGAGGATTGCAATAATTTATTATGCAATAATATTTTGATTAGGCAGAATCACAGTGTTGTCAGGCACGATCCCATTTTCAATATATGTGTTGCTACCTATAACGCAATTATTTCCGATTATTGAATGTCCTTTAATGTATACTCCTGGATAGATTATTGTATCTTGATCTATTATTGCGTTGTGTTCAATATAGGTTGTGTTCGGATCAATAATTGTCACCCCATTATTCATCAGGAGTTCATTTTTTAACTGGTATAGATAGAGAGATACGTCTGATAGGTCCTTTCTGCTGTTAATTCCCTGGAATTCACGATAATTGTTAGCAACATATGAATATACTGATTGTCCGTTATTTTTTGCAATCTGGATGATATCGGTCAGGTAGTATTCTTTTTGCTTGTTATCAGTTGTTATGCTTTTTAAACTTTGAAATAGAACAGATTTGCTGACACAGTATATACCTGTGTTTATTTCTTTCACTAAGCGTTCATCTTCGGTGGCATCTTTTTGCTCGACAATTTTAAGTACCTGATCGCTTTTATCTCTAATAATTCGTCCGTATCCGGTCGGGTCTGGCATTGACGTCGATAGGACAGAAATGTGGGCATCAGTTTTCTTGTGATACAAATAAAAATCATTAAGGGTTTTTGCGCTTATAAGTGGAGCATCGCCGGGAAGAATGATGATATCACCTTCCTTATTTTTAAAGTTTTCTTCGGTTTGTATCACTGCATGTCCAGTTCCAAGCTGCTCTTTTTGTGTAACGAATTCAACTTTGGTTGAGGTGACGGTTTTTAATACATCATCAGATTGAAAACCTACGACGATACACATTGAACTAATGTTTAGCTCTTCGAGATTATTGATGACTTTATTGATGACAGGTATTCCTGCGACATCATGGATTGTTTTGACCTTTTTTGATTTCATTCTTGTGCCTTTTCCCGCTGCTAGTATAATTGCATGTAATGTCATTTATTTTCTCCATTTATTTATAATTTGAATTATCTGTTATTTCTTTATGAAATTAGCTTTGTACAAATGACGATTATACATAGATTCTAGGCTAAAATAATATAGTAAAATTTAATAAAGAATCATCACACAAATGATCTATTGTATAATCGTTATGTATTATAACTCCTATGAAAATTATTGACAACCCATTATGCCTATGATAGTATTGATCTTGCTTAAGAAGGCATATAATATATTGACTCTAATATAATGAAAGTTGATATTTTTTGATCGCAAAATTACTTCGTTTTAATCGTGAGATTTATTATGAACTTTAAGGAACCAAAGTATGCTACTTTGGTTTTTTTTAATCTAAGGAGTTTTCAGCTTCTTGATAACAACAACTATGGTATAACCTTGTGAAGGAAGATGTATCCGTTATTGGATTAAGTATAGATAAATACTCTCTAAACGACATTCGAGGTTATTTAGAGAAGAAGCTCGATATTCGAAGGTTTGTTCATTCACTCGAAGTCGCAAAAGTGGCTGTGAATATTGCCTCCTACTATAAAGTTTCGCAAGAAAAAGCAGAAATTGCTGGCTTGTTGCATGATTGCTCTCGTTATCTTACACATGAAGAATATCTTGCTATTGCGATTAAAAATGGAGTTACTCCAGACGAAATAGAGTTTAAGAGCCCGGTTCTGTTGCATGCCTTTGTTAGCTCGATCATTGCTGAGGAGGAATATAGTATAATTGATGATGATATTCTTTCTGCAATAAGGAAACATACTACTGGCGATGCTGATATGTCTGAACTTGATAAAATAATATATATTGCAGACTTTATCGAGCCAACCAGGGGATTAGATAGTAGAATAATTAATCATATAAATCAATATATATACAAAGACCTAAATCGCGCTGCTTATTTAGTTGTGGAAGAGGTTATTGCCTATTTGAAAAATAGTAACAAATATATACATCCGCGTACACTTAGTTTTCAATTAAACTTGATGAGTAATATTAATGAAAAATAAAAGAAAGAACTATAATGAACGATATACCTAAACAAACGAATAATTCACAAATCCCGAATAAGAAATCAAAAAATAAAAAAAAGATATTTGCTTATATTGCTTTTGCCCTGTGTACTTTTTTCTTGGCTGGGTTTCTTGGAGTATATACGGCAATTAATTTTGGCAAATTATCCCTTATGGACATGCTTATCACCATGATGCCTCAGTCAGGCTTTGATAATAACGTTAATATTTTGGTAGCAGGTGTCGATGCGACTGACGGAGCTCATAGAACAGATACGATCATGCTTGTTCATTTAGATTCAAATAAGAATCGAGTTGGCGTAATTTCGATCCCAAGGGATACACGGGTTGAAGTTCCCGGGCATGGATTTACTAAGGTGAACCATGCATATGCATTCGGCGGTATCGATTTATCTGTTAAAACTGTATCTGCTTTTCTTCAGGTACCGATACAGTATTATGTTGTTATTAATCTTGACGGAGTTGTTAACGTAATTGATCAGCTTGGTGGCATAACGGTCGATGTGCCTAAACGAATGTATTACGTTGATAAAGCTGGAGAGCTTTATATTGACCTGCGCCCTGGAAAACAGGTTCTTTCAGGCAAGCAAGCTATGGGCTATGTTCGTTACCGACATGACGCTGCCGGAGATATTGGAAGAATAAAACGCCAACAAGATTTTATGAAAGCTGTAGCAGATAAAATAATTCAATCTGGTAATATTTTTAAGGCGCCACAGCTTTTTAAGCAATTAACAAGTAATTTCAGCACAAATCTAACAACAAAACAACTTTTGCTTTTTGGTCTGAAAATGAGGACTGCATTCGCTGCTAATAATATCGTAATAGATACGGTACCAGGCGGTCCTGTTTTGCTTGAAGGTCTTAGCTACTGGCGGCCCGATGTTCCCTCAACCTTAAAACTTGTAGACAAGGTTATTCAAGGAATTGAGAATGTAGAAAAAGAAGGTCCTGCAGATATGGAACCCACAGGGGCTGTGTCGACGGAGCCGGGTGAGAAAATAGTATCCGAGAAAGAAAGGCAATCCGATGTTAATAAGGCAATAAAAGCGGCAAGCACAATGAACCCTAAAAATTCTTTAGGTGAGGGTGTTAAACTTTCAACTCGCGCAATTAGCAAGATTATTCCTACACTTCAAGAAGTCAGCAAGGGTGAAGTATTGCCGGATAACATGAATTTGAGTGTTGAAATACTCAATGGGTCTGGTTATCCTTTTATAGCGAAGAAGATAGCTCGGGAATTAAAGGTTAAAGGAATCAAAGTTCCCTGGGTTGGAAATGCCGCTCATTTTAATTATAACAAAACTATTATTGTGGATTGGAAAGGTTTGACGAAAGAAGTCCTTCAGCTCTCAACTTCGCTAAAGATTGACCCAAAAAATATTATCACTTATAATAAGCCGAACAAGAAGTTGGATGTAACAATTGTAATAGGTAAAGACTGGAAAGATATTAAAGGACGGTTATGATTATAATTGTGCAATCTTTAAATAATTAACAACAGATTTCGGGGTGATGATTAATAGGTGTTAAAAACAGAAGAATTGATAGAAATAATTACGAATGAAGCTGAAGCCTTAAAAGCTAACGAGATTGAGGTTTATGATGTTTCTAAGCAATCAAATATAGTTGACTATTTTATTATTTGTAGTGGAACAAGTAATGTACACGTTGAATCTATAGCAAATCGGATTAGTGACAAATTGCGCGAAGTTCATGAAAAAGTATCATTGGATGGGACTAAAAGCAGCAAGTGGATCGTTATAGATGTAGGTCCCGTAATGGTGCATGTCATGGGTGTTGAAGAAAGATCCAAATATAATCTTGAACAAATTTGGAAAAATTCATCAATTATATATCATTAATAATCTCATACTAATAAAAATAGGGCTTTATTTAAAGTAAAAAATATATTATTATATTTCATGATTAAAAAATGTGATGATTATTCTAAAATAAATATTCTATAATATTTTATTTTTAATAAATATAAATGGGGCTGTAGTTCAGCTGGGAGAACGTTTGGCTGGCAGCCAAAAGGTCAGGGGTTCGAGCCCCCTCAGCTCCACCAAATAAATGTGTTACCATCCTCGTGAATATAGAGGAAACCAATATTAAAGAAGAAAGGTGAGTAAGGAAATGGCAAATAAACAGGTATACTTTTTTGGAAATGGTAAAGCAGATGGAAACGGGAAGCAAAAAGATCTTCTTGGAGGTAAAGGAGCGGGTCTTGCTGAAATGACTAATTCAGGCGTTGCAGTTCCTGCCGGATTCACAATAACAACAGAGGTGTGTGACCACTATTATAAAAATGGAAAACAAATGCCAGCAGACCTCGATAAAGAGGTGTCAGAAAACATTGTTAAGCTTGAAGCTTCAATGGGCATGAAGCTTGGAGATCCTTCAAATCCATTACTAGTATCTGTACGTTCTGGCGCCAGAGAATCTATGCCTGGCATGATGGATACTGTTTTAAACCTTGGCATTAACGATAAGGTTGTTGAAGGAATTATTAAAAAAACAAATAACCCAAGGTTTGCTTGGGATTCTTATCGACGTTTTATTCAAATGTTTTCAGATGTTGCAATGGATGTACCTAAACATCACTTTGAAGAAGCGCTAACTGAAGAAAAGAATAAATTTGCAAAAAAAACCGGTAGAGATCCAAAAGAAGTAAAAGATACTGATCTTTCAGCCGATGACTTAAAAGAATTGGTTAATACTTATAAGCAGATATTTAAGAAAGAAAAAGGCGAAGATTTTCCTCAAGATCCACTTACACAATTATGGGCTTCTATAGCTGCTGTGTTTAATTCATGGAATAATGAGCGAGCTATTGTATATCGCCAAAAATATAGCATAAAAGGTTTATTAGGGACTGCAGTAAACGTACAGGCAATGGTATTCGGAAACATGGGTGATACCTCAGCTACCGGCGTATGTTTTTCTAGAAATCCGGCTAACGGCGAAAATAAGTTCTATGGTGAATTTTTAATTAATGCCCAAGGCGAGGATGTTGTTGCTGGTATAAGAACTCCTCAGAAGATATCTCTGGAATCTTCACAAGAATGGTCAGAACAGCACGGTATTTCAGAAGCTGACAGAAAGTCAAAGTACCCATCACTAGAAGAAATAATGCCTGAAGCGTATAAGCAATTAATTACGTACAAAACTAATTTGGAAAAACATTACCGAGATATGCAGGATATGGAATTTACGATACAAGACGGCAAGCTCTATATGCTTCAAACCAGAAATGCTAAGCGTACTGGATTTGCTGCCATTAAGTGTGCAGTTGACATGGTTAATGAAGGCATGATAGTCGAAAAAGAAGCTGTTCTTCGCGTAAACGCTGACCAGCTTAATGAAGTTCTTCGTCCGATATTCGATACGAATGATAAAGTAAAGGCTCAGTCAGACGATAGAGTTTTGGCTCGTGGTCTTAATGCTGGTCCTGGTGCTGCTTGCGGACAGGTATATTTCAGTGCCAGTGAAGCTGTAGAAGCTGCAGAAGTAAGAAAAGAAAAGGTAATTCTTGTTAGAATAGAGACTACTCCAGAAGATATTAAGGGTATGATTGTTGCCGAAGGGATTCTTACTGCCATGGGTGGCGCAACTTCACACGCTGCTGTTGTTGCTCGACAATTAGGAACAGTATGCGTTGCCGGATGCGGTAAATTAAATATTGACTACGCAAAACAACAGATGTCAGTTGGTAGCATAGTTATTAAACAAGGGGAGTTTCTTTCAATTGATGGTTTTACAGGCGAAGTAATCGCAGGAAAAATCAAAACCAAGCCTTCAGAAATTTTGCAGGTTATGGTTGAGAAGACTCTTGATCCATCTAAATCAGAACTCTATCTAGAATATGACAGATTAATGAAATGGGCAAGTGGCTTTAAGAAGATTGGTATTCGTACAAATGCGGATCAACCTGATCAAAGCTTAATCGCAAGGACCTTTGGCGCTGAAGGTATTGGTCTATGTCGTACTGAGCATATGTTTTTCGGCGGCGATAGAATAAAAGCTGTGAGAGAGATGATCCTTTCTGATAACGTAGAAGGTAGGCTGAAAGCATTGGTAAAACTACTTCCGATGCAGAAAACTGATTTTTATGACATATTTAAAGCTATGGAAGGGCTTCCGGTAACAATAAGATTACTTGATCCTCCGTTACATGAGTTCTTACCAACTAAGGTATCTGAAATTGAAGAACTTGCAAAAGACATGAATGTAAGCGTTGAAACATTAAACTACAAAGTTAAATCCCTTCACGAGTTTAATCCGATGTTAGGTCATAGAGGCTGCCGCTTAGGTATCACTTATCCTGAAATCTATGATATGCAAGTGAAGGCTATTATCCAGGCTGCTATTGATATTAAAAAGTCAGGAAAAGACATCGTTCCTGAAATCATGATCCCACTTGTAGGTGATGTAAAAGAACTTAGCATTCTTAAAGGAAACGCCATAAAGGTGATTGATGAAGAAATGAAAGCTGCCGGCGTCACTCTGCAATATATGATCGGAACAATGATTGAAGTTCCAAGAGCAGCAATTACTGCAGACGCAATAGCTAAAGAAGCTGAGTTTTTCTCATTCGGAACAAATGACCTTACTCAAATGACGTGCGGTTTTTCTCGTGATGATTCTGGTAACTTCTTGGGCGAGTATGTGGAAAAGGGTATTTATGACAAAGATCCATTCCAGGTTCTAGATCAGGTTGGAGTTGGAGAATTAATGAAGATAGCAATCGAAAAAGGCAAGAAAACAAATCCAAAAATCAAACTCGGTATTTGCGGTGAACATGGTGGAGAACCTGCAACTGTAGAGTTCTGCCATAATATTGGATTAACCTATGTTAGCTGCTCTCCATACAGAGTACCAATAGCATGTTTAGCTGCTGCTCATGCTGCGCTTAAAGAAAGTAAATAATTAACAAGTAACTGAGGGCGTTTTATCCGCCCTCAGTTGTTTTTTCATTTTTATAATATTGTTAATAGTAAGCATTTCTTATGTCCCTTGATGTTGTTTGAAAGGGTATGTGAGTATTTGATATCTAAAGAAACGATTAATGAAGTTATAGAGAAGGCAGATATAATCTCAGTTATCAGAGATTATGTAAGTCTTCGCAAACGGGGAACTAATTATATTGGACTATGTCCATTTCATAATGAAAAGACCCCGTCCTTTACTGTGTCACCTGATAAAAATATCTGGCATTGCTTTGGCTGCAACGAAGGCGGAAACGTTCTTCGTTTCATAACAAAGGTTGAAAATTTTTCTTTCATAGAGGCTATTCAATATCTTGCTAATAGAGTTGGCGTTACCATAGAGATTGATGCAAGTAAGAGCTATGATAAGAAATCTCCTATACTAGAGACCGTGAATAAATCTGCAAAATTCTACCACTCCTTAATCCTCAAAGAAGAAGCTAAAAACGCCTACAATTATTTGTTAAATAGAGGTTTTAGTGATGAACATATTAAGCACTTCCAGATTGGATACGCCCCTCGCTCCGCCAATTCTCTATTGATGTTTTTAAAGAACTCAGGCGCAGCCATAGATAGTTTAATTTCTGCCGGATTAGTAATTAAGCGAGAAAACGGAGATTATATTGATAGGTTCAGGGATCGCATTACATTCCCGATATGCAATTCTTTTGGTGACGTAATTGCTTTTGGTGCTAGAATAATTCCTGGTGCCGATGAGAGTAAACAGGCAAAATATATTAATTCTCCTGAAAATGATATTTATCATAAAGGCAAAATATTATATGGATTACATTTGACAAAGGATCACATAAAAAAGGGAAAAACTGCATTAATTGTTGAAGGTTATATGGATTTTCTTTCTTGTTATATTTCCGGAATTGTAAACGTTGTTGCAACGTTAGGTACTGCTATGACAATTGAACAGGCCCGTCTTATAAAACGATATGCGGATAATGCCGTTATTGGTTATGATTCTGATGCCGCGGGTGTAAATGCTGCGCTGAGAGCAGGAGAGATCCTTTATAATCTGAATGTTGATGTAAATATTGTGGAGTTTTCAAAAAAGGACCCGGATGAAGTTATTAGATCAGAAGGTATTGAATCTCTTACTAATCAAATTGTAAACGCAATACCGTTTACAATGTTTAAGATTGATAAGACGGTGGCAAAATATAACTTGCAAGTAGCTGAGAATGTTAGCAAAGCAGTAGATGAAATTGTCGTGTTCTTAGACAGCATTAATGATGCTTTGAAAACGCAGCCAATTATTAAGCAAGTATCGGATAAGCTCAAGATATCAGAAGAGTCTGTATATTCAAAGTTAAGGCAATTCAGATATTTCAAAAAAACGGGGGGAAAAGATAGTTCAAAAAATGTTAAACAACCGACAAAAGATAAGTATGTTAAAGCCCAGGAAATCATAATCCGGATAATTTCCCAAGATTGTTTGAAGAGAAAGGAAGTTTCGCAAGAACTTCCCCCTGAATATTTTGTCGATGAAAATATGCGAAAGATATATTCAATTATCTGTAATAATGAAGGCTCTTCAACTTCTATCATAGAGATGTTGGATGATGAGCTTTTGAAAAATCGGTACGTAAGTATTTTAATCAATGATATGAAAGAGGAGGTGAACGGTTTTTGGGATAATGTCAAAGTATTAAAGAATTTCGAGTATGAACAAAAAAGAATTAATATAGAAGAGAGCATTAAGCATGCTCAAGAAGATAACAATTTGGAAGAGCTGGATAATCTTTTGAAAGAGCTAAATAATCTTCGATTGAGAAGAGTTAGTTCAACTTTCAAGCAAGATGAAGAATCTTCAAGAAACAATAATGATTAAATGTTTGGTTCGGGCAAAAAATTTGAAGGTGGAGGGGAAATATGGTTAACCTTTCAGCAGGTAATAACTCATTTGATAAGACAGAAATATTAATAAAGGAAGATGTACTGGATGAACATTTAGAACAAGACAAGTTTATTGACGTATTCGCAACAGCTGAAGTTGAAGTTGAAGTTGAAGTTGAGGTTGATGATGCAAAAGAAGAAACAGAAATAAAGGAATTTGAAGAAGAAGCAGAGTTCGAAGGGGTTGATGTTTTTGATGAAATTCATAAGAAGGATATTGCTTCTGAAGATTCTGTGAAAATGTATTTGAAGGAAATCGGTGATTTATCACTGCTGACTACTGAGGAAGAACAATCTCTAGCTAAAAGGATAGAAGCCGGCGACGCCGAAGCCACTGCCAAGTTGGTTTCAGCTAATTTGCGTTTGGTAGTAAGTATTGCAAAGAAGTATATTGGAAGAGGTTTGCTTTTTCTTGACTTGATACAGGAAGGAAATTTGGGACTTATTAAGGCTGTCGAAAAGTTTGACTATAAAAAAGGATTCAAGTTTTCTACTTATGCTACGTGGTGGATTAGACAAGCGATAACCAGGGCTATTGCTGATCAATCACGAATTATCAGGATTCCGGTACATATGGTCGAGACGATTAATAAATTAAGAAAAACTTCTCGATTATTGCTTCAAGAAAAGAAAAGAAAACCAACAGACGAAGAAATCGCTGAATGTACTAATATGTCAGCGGACAAAATAAGAGAAATATTAACAGTATCCCTAGTACCACTTTCACTTGAAATGCCTGTTGGCGACGAGGATAGTAATAGACTTGGTGACATTGTCGAAGATAAAAATACAGCTACTCCTGAAGATCTTGTACTCAATAGTATGCTCAAAGAAGAGATCAAAAAAGCCATGGAAGTGTTAACCGAGAGAGAATATATGGTGTTGAAGCTACGGTTTGGGCTTGATGATGGCAAACCAAGAACATTAGAGGAAGTCGGCAAGGTATATGATGTAACTCGAGAGAGAATACGTCAAATAGAAGCGAAAGCCTTAGCAAAGTTGCGACATCCTCTTAGATGTGATCGTTTAAAGATATTTTTAAATAATTAAAATACATGAAATATATTAATATTACAACCGAAATCCCGTGCATTTGCGCGGGTTTTCATATTTATGTGCGCCCAGCATGGGCGCTTTCTAGTCGGTGAAAGTCCGATATGGGGGTTGATAGTGCCAACCATTAGCTCAAGACAAGGGTGTCCATCGTGAGGT
>QKMY01000064.1 GCA_003242895.1 Candidatus Margulisiibacteriota bacterium | reverse complement strand
TTGCAAAACAAGGTTGCAGCCTGGGAAAAATCTCAATCCAAACCGCCAACCAACTTCAAACTGCCAAAAGGTTATTTACCCACCGAAAGTATCTGCACCCCTGTCGATATTTGCACTTGCAGTATTTATTATTTACAATATAATTAATTATATGAACAGAAAAATATTACTCATTGATGACGTTGTTAGCATACTTACAGTATTTTCTTATAGTTTAAAACAAGCGGGATATGATGTCTATACTGCGGACAATTGCACTGACGGATACAAGTTAGTAACCGAAATACTTCCTGACTTAATAATAATTGACAACAAAATGCCAACTGGTATCAGCGGCTGGGAAACCACAAAAACCATCAAATCAAACCCTATAACAAGACACATCCCGATTGTAGGGTTTACCGCTTATACAGGCAAAAACGAAATAGCTAACGGAATGAGATCGGGTTTAGATGAAATAGTGCTCAAGCCAGTTTATATTGACGAGTTACTAACAGTAATCAGGAAATATGTTCGCTAACTCTCCCCAAAACACAATTTCCCCTCTATCTACTCAATATCTGGCATAGAAGTCCTCTTAAATTGTAAATTGTATAATTTACGGTAATTTCCCTCATCAATTTTCATTAATTCCTCATGAGTACCGATTTCGACAATCGATCCGTTATCAAATACAAAAATACGGTCCGCATTAACAATAGTTGACAACCTATGAGCAATAACGAATGAAGTTCTTCCTTCCATCAGCTTATACAATGCATCCTGAACCAGCCGTTCCGACTCAGTATCGAGTGCCGATGTCGCCTCATCAAGGATCAAGATCTTCGGATTTCTGAGGATAGCCCGGGCAATCGATATTCGCTGTTTCTGGCCTCCGGACAACCTCGCACCTCGCTCACCAACCCTTGTATAAAAACCATTTTTTAACTTTACGATGAATTCATAGGCATTAGCCTTTTTGGCAGCTTCAATAATTTCTTCCATTGTGGCATCTAATTTTCCGTAAGAAATGTTGTCCTTAATTGTGCCGCTAAAGAGCATTGCATCCTGAGGAACTATCGCGATCTGATTCCGAAGGGAAAATATCTGGCAATCTTTAATATTTATCCCGTCAACCAGCATACGGCCATCAGTGGGATCATAAAATCGCGGAATAAGGTTCGCAAAAGTAGTTTTTCCTGAGCCACTAGCGCCAACAAGTGCGACGATCTCTCCGGGAGTAACGGTTATATCTATATTCCGAAGCACATTCCCTTCAGATTTCTCATAATAAAAGTTAATATTCTCAAATCTCACTTCACCGTTAATGCTATCAAAGATGATCGGCTTACTGATTTCTTTAATACTGGGCTCTATATCAATAAGGGTAAAAACTCTTCGCGCCGACGCCATTGATCTCTGGGTCTGAGTATAAACACGGGATAAAGCCAAAATAGGATCTATTAACAAAAGTACGCCGATAAAAAAAGAGGCTAGTTCCGGACCGCTCATTTTTCCAATATAGATCTGATATCCCCCGAACCATATTACAAGAGATATGGCTGCGAATTGAAGCAGCTCAATAACCGGACTGCGTAATGCATCGATGCGAAGCCCTTTCATGGATATTTTAAAACTCTTTTCATTCTGCTTAGAAAACTTTTTAATTTCATGACCTTCCATGGTAAAAGACTGGACGATGAAAATAGCAGACAATGCTTCTTGGATGACAGAAAAAATATCCGCATTTTTTTTCTGGATCTTACCGGAGATTAATTTCAATTTATTTCCGAACCAATCAATAATATACATCAAAAAAGGAACAATAATTAACGTTCCTAGTGTCAATTGCCAGTTAAGGAAGGTGATATATCCAAGAACACCAATCAGCTTTATCAACTCTGGGAATACCGAAGTAAAATTAGACAGAATGGTACTCTGCACTTGATCAATATCGCCAAAAATACGAGAAAGAATGTCCCCGAGCTTCCATTTCTTAAAAAAATCCATTGATAACCGGTGAAGATGCTGGTACATATCCATCCGCATATCGATAATTATCCGCTGGGAAACATAAGACATAATATACGTCTGAAAAAATTTACATACAATACCAGAAAGACGAAGAATAATTGCATAAACTACGTATACGGAAAACAAGGCGAAATAATTATGCGTCGTACTACCGCTGCTTATTTTACTTAGTGTCTCAAAAATATCCCTTGAAAGAGGAACATTTAAAGCATTAGCAGCCCCATAAACAAGCGAGATTCCAAGAGATATCGCAACCCATCGGGTATGAGGTTTCATATACCTGATAAGTCTATAGTATAAGGTTTCTTTAAAAACACCTATTCTGATATCGATTTTTCTTTTAATATTTTCTAACGCCAACATGCTACCCTTTACTATTTCAGAATTTCACTAACAATTCTCTTAGCTGCACCAGGACTTCCCATTCTCTCGAAGGCATTATTTTTGCATTTGTTATAGAGTTGGGGTTTCTGTACCAGCTTCCACAATGTTTTAGCCTTCTGCCCGGCAGTGCCTTCGATGACTATCAAAGATTCACCTAACAATTTTCCTTGGTCTTCAATCCTTTTTTTACAAGTCTGCGGACCGCGGCCTTCCCACGTAAATACAGGTTTCCCGAATCCAGCTGCCTGCTCATTGGCAGTACCAGCCATACCAATAACAAAATTGCTCTGGGAGAGAACATCTCCAAACTTATCAGTAAAAATAAATCTTCGCGGGTTTAACACAGCGCCTTCGACTACCAACATCTCTTCAAGATCTTCTTTCTTGATAGTAGGTGCTACCGCAACCAGAAAACGGGCTTCGAGTTCGCTCTTGCGAATATGCTGGTATAAATAAACCAGCACATCCAGAATAGATTGGAAATTTTCATAAGCTTCTTTGCGAGAACCAGGCAATATCCCGATAGCTACCTCATCATCAGCGATATCAAAATTCACATTACTTTTAAGGATCGCATCCATCATGACATTACCAAAGAAATAAGTGTCCACACCATAGTTTTGAAAACTCTGGGCCGTAAGATTGTCTCGAGGAAAAACTTTGGTAGCAAACCGTTTGATCAGCTGCTTCTCTATGGGATAATGACGCTCAATATAATTAGACTTTGCAGTGGGGAGAAAATAGAGCCGGCACTTCTTCTTAGCAATAGCCCCCATCAATAAACAGAAAACATCGCCAATACATACAATCTTATCGAATTTATTTTTCTGCATTAATAAAATGGCCATCTGCCGGGCATGATGGATTAGCATACCAGCCATAATATCTCTTAAAATCACGGATTTTGAGGTTAAGAAACCTCCGCTTGGCATTTCTTTCGGTTTGCCAAGTATTGTAAGCTCCATACCTGCATATGATTTCCCAAGGCCCACCAGCGGCATTACGGAAATCTCAGCCTCTTCATACTGTTTTTTTATCTCTCTTGCAAGAATAGAACCAATTAAATCTTCACCATTTCCATTACTTATTATTAGTATTTTCAAAGATTTATCTCCCTATTAAGCAAATATTCTTTTAATCCATCTTTCCAATCCCGGATATATATGTCCAATGAATTTATTTTGCTTTTCGATAAAATCCCGCTCTTTGGCCTTGAAGCCGGTCGAGGATACTCATCCGTAGAACAAGGAGCAACAGATACCTGCTTATCTAAAAACGAAAAAATAGCACCGGCAAATTCATACCAGCTACAACTACCTTCATTGGTAACATGGTAGGTTCCATATTTCTCTGTCTTTATGAGCTTCTTTGATATTTCCACCAGGTCCTTCGTGTACGTCGGAGAACCCAACTGATCAGCAACCACTTTAAGAGATGGATTCTTATCAGCAGCAGCAACAATCGTTCTTACAAAATTCTTCCCGTTCTCGCCATACAACCAGGCCGTTCTTATAATAAAATATTTAGAACAAAACCGGCGGACATTCATTTCCCCCACTAACTTGGACTTACCGTAAATTGACAACGGGTTAGGAATATCATCCTCACAATATGCTGTTTTTTTTAAGCCGTCAAAAACATAGTCCGTTGAAAAGTGGACAAGGACCGCATCTATTTCGTTGCACACCTTTGCGATATTTCCAGGTCCTTCGCCATTGACAGCATAAGATTCATCTTTCATTATTTCACATTTATCCACATCAGTAAATGCGGCACAATTTATTACTATGTGCGGTTTTATCTCTAATAATAAAGATTTAATTGATTCCATATTTCGAATATCCATATCAGGATAATCAATACCGGTAATATGGTCGTCCTTGGAGTGATCAGAAAGGAACCGAGACCCGAGCATACCATTTGATCCGATAATTACTATTTTTACCATGATATATCCTTTATCCTTTATTATTAATTTTATTATTATTGACCATTTTCAAATACCGGTCTTTCCCTCTGCGCTTTTTATCATCAACCATTGCTTTAGTATCATCAGATATTTTTTCTATTTTCGAATCATTTACGTCAATATATCTTACCGGGAAGGACTTTTTTTTAAGTTCTGCTACCTTCATTATTTTAAAGATTACCTTTACAACCCCCTGCCCCCCATCGAGCCGGTACTGGTCTCCCGGCTGCACGGACTGGACATATTGCCTGCAATAACCACTCCTCAAAAAACTCAGGACTTCAGATCGCAAAACACCCTCGCCTTTACCATGAATTACCAGAAGTTCATCAACGCCTTTACTGTAAGATAGCGGGATAATCTGCTCAAGCCTAAAAAGGGCCTCAGCAACAGTATACCCATGCAAGTCAATTTCTTGTCTCTGAAGAGCCATTATTAAGTGGTTCTCCTTTGAAGATCATTCAAAGCGGTTACAGCTTTTCTTATTTTTTCGAGCACGCCACCGGCCCCCATAATACATTTCGCATCCTCAACTGACTTTCTAATTGCATTCTGGTCTTTTGCATACTGCAAAATAAAATTAGCCACATCTACCGGCACGAGCCTTCCGACTAACTCGGGAACAATTGTCTTTTTAGCTTTCATGCTGGGAATAGAAAAAAACTTAATCTTTTTTTCAAGAATAACAACAGCGGCTTTTTTTAAGTATTTACCAAGAAAAGGTATATTTCCTATTAAACCAAAAATTCCCTCTAATGGAATTTCTTCAGGATTATTAAGTGGGATAATAACACATAAGGGAATGCCGGCGATCGCTGCCTGGGCAGTATTGGTACCAGGAATAGTAACCAGCAGATCGGTATTACTAAAAATATCGACAGGGTTTCCCTTAAGAACGGTAAAAACAGAACGATCAAGCTGACTGTCCATCATCGCCGCTGCCTGATCATTAATAAATGGTGAAAGCCCGATAAATAATTGAAAGCCCTCATTAACCAGAAGCTTCCCGATATCATTATAGAAAGGAATAAGCAGCTTAAAGTGGTTCGGCCTGCTTCCGGCAAAAAAAGTAATTCTTTTCACGGTGCCGATAGGTGCTGCTGCGCTTTTGATGCTTTTAAAAGCATCGACCATTAAATCCCCATCATTTTCTCTCAAGAAAAAATAATCGAATTTATTGCGGAAATTTGTCTGTCCTTCCGTGTATGCAATTGACCGATAGCCTAACCGTTTTTTAAGGAGATACGCCCAGAGCAAATCTCCTCCCAGAAAAATAACAATCCCCCTTAACGCCATCGGGGTACTATCCGGAAGTTTTTTACTATTAAAAAGTTTCATAGTTTCTGCCGGTGTTAATACTGAGGATATTCCCTGGATGCTCTCAAGATACACCTTCTCATTACCACTTGCAAACCTACACGGAAGCAAGGCAACAATGATTCTCGCATTAATATATTGCCTAAGCTCTGCTACAACCGGCTCAACCCAAGAAACAATTTCACCCGGTCCATTTGTAGTTATCACAATATCTAACGTTACATTGTTAGTCATAAAGTAGCCTGTTTCAATGAACTCATATCCGAATCGTCAGAAAAATTCAGGTAACAATTCTTCACTCATAACAAGCAACCTTATGCTATCTTCGAATTAGTGCCTGCTAAAGTTATAATACTATACCATAATTGATATTTTTTTTTAAGCCGGACTTGTTAGGGGGGAAAAAGGCAAAGATAATAACTTCTAGGGGAGGTGTTTCAGCTGCTGCAACCTGTCACGCAGCTCTTGAAGAATGCGTTGCCGGAGCTCTTCTTTACTCCTGGTCTCTTCTCTGAGCAGTGAAGGTCGAAAGGGAGTACCAAAGCGGACAGATATTCGATGCATCCTGGGAATAATTCTTCCACGCGGAAGTGCCTCAAAAGTTCCTTCGATCCACACAGGAACAACCACTGCGTCTATTTCGCTAAGCAGGATACCTAGGCCCGGCCGCAGAGGCAAAAATTCTCCGGTCGGAGACCGCTCTCCTTCTGGAAACCAGACAAGTTTTTTGTCCTGCTTCAGGAGTAGCGATCCGTAAGCCAGACTTGAAGAAACACTCCTACCCGGTTGCACAGGGACAGTCTGTGACAAACGGGTAATCAATCTCATAAATGGGTCCCTAAGCATAATCCCTGCCCACCCTGCCCAGTAGACTGAGGATAACCGCCTATATTCCAAGGCAACGGCAACTGCCAGTGGATCAATATGACTGGGATGGTTCGGTGCAAAGACTATCGGGCCTTGTTCGGGGATATTCTCACGGCCAAACACACGAAGACGGAATACTACCTTAAGAGCAACGGCAACCAGCAGATAACCGAAGTAGCGCATAATCCGCTGAAATATGTTCAATGGGTACAGCCAACTCATTTGTTCCTGGGAAAGGTTTTCCTCCGGATGTTCGATAATCGATTCAAGGGATGAGGATATCTTTCCCTGCCCTCCGCGAGCGATCTCCTGCAAGAGCTCACGAACAGTCCAGGCCCGGGTAAGAGATTCTTCACTTAATTCTACACCGGTTTCCTGTTGAATATCGAACGTGAGGCTAATCCACATCAGGGAATCTACACTTAACCCCGAGCGAAGATCCGTATCAGGCGTTAACCACACATTACGGAACCGTCGCTCCAGCATGAACCAGGCTTTTTTTGCTGCCAGGTTGCGAAGAAGTTCACGGTCTTGCATTAACATCTGGTCTATCGGCATTGCACCTTTTTGGCGCGGTCCTTTTGCCTTCTGCTCAAGTGCGGACTCATATAGCTCCGGCAGGAGATGACGGCGTATCTTGCCTAATTGCGTCCGCGGAATAGCCGCTGTCAAAACGGCGTACTCTGCAAGATGCATATAAGATGGCACCTTCTGTGCCTGATGATGTAAAGCGCCGCTGATTGCTATGTTCATATTGCCATTGTATATTTTGTTAACTATTTCCTGGTCTGGCACAATTAACGCAACCAACCGGTCTGTATGCAGAAAAACGCCGATTTCCCTTATTACCGGATCGGCTGAATATACTTGCTCCACCGTTTCAGTCTGGACATTTTCTCCTCCGGGAAGGACAATCAGCGTAGAGCGGCGCCCCACGAGAAATAAGTAGTTATCCTTATCGAGATACCCGAGATCACCGGTTCTAAACCAACTGTCTTTAGTCAAGACGTCTTCAGTCTCTTTTCTCAAGTGATGGTATCCGGAGAAAACACCAGGTCCATGAGCTAAAACTTCTCCGGTTCCGGAAGGATGTTTTTGTCGCACTACTGATGTATCGATCCTAATTTTGGTCTCTGATACCGGTCGGCCGACACTTCCAATCTTATCTTCATTGGAAAATTTGATAGTTAGCAAAGGCGATGTTTCGGTTAACCCGTATCCGATAGCCAGATCCCATCCATACCCGTAAAGCCGTTTCTCTACCTCAGGATCGAGGGGTGCTCCGCCGCTGGTTAGTATCCTAAGAGAAGTTCCTATTTTTCGATGAAGCGGATAAAGAAAAATGCGGCCTGCATTCAAGCGGATCAATCGGCGCAACAACCGGTTTATTGCGGCAATTGAAAGCAGAAAAGTGGATTTAATATACCCCAATAAACCACGCTTGCCCTCAATGCCCTGAAGCATAGCCTGATACAACCTCGGAACGCCGATCATAACGCGTGCCCGTCCTTCTTTTATTGCACGGAGCAACTTAGGCCCGGTTAGCGATTCGGGCAAAATTAAAGTACATTCCAGTGCCAGCGGTGCAAGTATACCGGTAACAAAGGGATAAACATGGTGAACAGGTAAAGGCTGGAGAACACGAAAACCTTTTCTGACAATTCCGCTCCGTTCAATGGTCTGTAACTGAAAAATCAGATTGGCATGCGTTAGCGGCACCCCTTTAGGTTGTCCGGTTGTTCCGGAAGTATAAAAAAGTGCCGCCCTGTCATGAGCACTTACCCTGCTCGCCCTCCCGTCACTAGTACCGATCCGGACATCTTCCCAATAGAGTGTGTCAGGAATTGCTTCTGCAGTCCGTTCCAGCAGGATAATAACAGAAGTGGGCCGGACCTTTTTTATATTATCCACACCTGCAGCATCGGTCATTACAACTTCCGAGCCACTATCAAGGATAATATGTTCCAGTTCTTTTCCGCTAAGTTGAGAATCGATCGGAACGACAGTAGCTCCTGCACGGAATATACCCAGGCATCCGGCAATCCAATGAACACTGTTGCGACTGTAGAGGGACACACAAGAGTCTTTATTAACTCCCAAGCTCAAAAGTACCTGTGCTATATACTGTGCTTTTTTATCAAGTTCTCCGACAGTTACAGTATTCATGACCCCGTGCGTAAATGCTATGATCGCTTCTCCGCTTTGCCGGGCAAGTCGCTCAGCAAACTCTTGCAAGGAAGAAATATCTCCGGTTTTGTTGAGGGTTGTTTTCTGCATTATAAATAACCCTTTCTACTAAAAGGAAAAGTATTAAGATATCTTATGTTGCGGCGTATTATATGCTGTTTCCTTCCTTGATGTCCACCATAGACAGCAGCCAACCTCCTGCCATGAAAAACACTATAACTGAGGAAATACCAATCCGGTTGCTGTGCGTTAGGAGCGTAACCAAGCCGACAAACAACGGACCGATAATCGTTGCAAATTTCCCGATGACGTTGTAAAACCCAAAAAACTCTGTTGATTTATCAAATGGGATAAGACGTGAATACAGACTGCGACTGAGAGCATAGATACTACCCTGGAATAAGGCGATGAGAATTGCAAGAGCAAACAAGTGCCAAGATTTCTGAATGAAGTAGCCCAGAACTGAGATAAGTCCGTAGCCGGAAATAGTTACTAATACAGCGCCTTTGGCACCTATGCGAGCTACGACATACAAATAGAGTAAAGTTGCAGGAAAGGAAATAAATTGAACAAGCAATACCGCACTAACAAGAGCACCAGGAGAAAAGCCTAGAGCAACACCATAATCTACAGCCATTTTGCTAACAGTGTTGGCTCCATCGATATACAGCCAATATGCAAGCAGGAATACACCGACTGACTTATATTGTTTAATGGTGCCCAGCGTAGTGCGTACCTGCTTCCAGTCTCGAGAGAGTGAACTCGTGACGGAAGAGCGACTAGAAGGTGGTTCTTTGACGAACAACATAATCGGAATAGAAAACAGGGCCCACCATATTCCGACTATAAGGAATGATATCCGGATTGCTGTTTGACTATCCGTCACACCAAACCAATGCGGATACAGATAAAGCACAACAGAAAAGGCAAAAGCTATTCCTCCGCCGAGAAACCCTAAAGCCTCGCCAAATAAAGAAACAAAATCAATCTTTTTTTTAGAGGCAATAGTTAACAGTAATGAATCATAGAACAAATTAGCCCCCGAATACCCGAGTGAAGCCAGAACATAGAAAAAAACAGCCAATGCCCAGTTACCCATGCTTACAAAGTAGAGCGCAACGGTCATGATAATTCCTAAAAAAGCGAAAAAAGCTAAAAACTTTTTTTTGGCTGATCCCTTATCAGCAACTACCCCAAGGAAAGGTGCAAGCAATGCGAGAATGATACCAGCAATTGAATTGGCCAGGCCCAGATAAAAGGTACTCCTATCGAGAACTTCAGGCCCGGCCCAGTAAGTTTTGAAAAAAACGGGGAAAAAGCTCACAACAACCGAGGTAGGAAAAGCAGTACTACCCCAATCGTATAACGCCCAGGAAATAATTGGCATACGACTGTCTTTTATATTTGGGGCACCCTCGTCCGTCATACTGCTAAAAAACATAGGAACATTCTACAGCGCTGCCATCCCAGGATCCCCACCCTTGTCTAGGTCTCACAGAGTGCAATATTTTTAGATAAAAATTGCCTGTGAATTGGAATTTGGCAGTTAGAATTACTTTGCTTCTCGATTTTTCTGTATGTTTTTGGGATTCCAAAAATGCATAGCCATACTGCAGGTCAATAACAGGCATGAGCTGGTGTGTAAGCAAGGTCATCAGTCCCCAATAGGAATTAGAATTGTTGCCAGTCTTACCATCTTTGAAATACGTACTCACATACATTCCGGTAGTATCAATACTCATACCGGGAAGGATCGGTACCTGTATAAATGGCCTCACAATAAGCAAATTTGATTCTTGGTCTACACCCGGTTCTCGCTGCTCCTGCTCATCCAGGTAATCAAGAAGAAATCCACCGGTATACATGTCGGTTTTATTCTTCAAAAAAATTGTTACGTTATTTTCTTCATTACTTAATCGTTGCTGACCTGACGGTTCACTCCTGGCAACGAACTCTCCGGCTTTAAGTGAGGAATAATGAACTAAACCAATTAGGCCACGAGTCCTGTATAACCAGTTAAGAACATATTTGCGGGGATACTTTTTATAATAATTTTGAGATTCGGTCTTCTCATTATAAAGATAATCCAGGGTCCAGTACTGCGCTATAAAGTAATTATTAAAAAGCGAAAACCGTGCTGAATATCCGACATCAATAGAACTCTTGTCAAAGGTCGGCTCTCCGATAATGCCAAATCCCAGCGATGGCAGGATTCTATAACCGAATTCATAAATATTATGCAATTCTTGCTTTTCTAGCAGGCTCAATTCCGTATACCTGGCTGTCAGATAAAATGGCTCTGACACAGGAAGCGGTACAAAAAACTGTCTGTCTATAGCAAATTTGTTTCCGCTGATACTGGCAACCTGTACTCCGGCATAATTAAAACGCAGCGAATAATCGGCAACATAAGCTAACTCATTATCAATCGTGAATCCGGTATGAAATAACCGATTTAAATAATAAATTGTTCCATAGGAAGGGTCTTCCAGCGCATAAGCACACGTGGACAGCACAAAAAATGCCAACACTAGTATAATCTTACTTCGCAATCACGCACCTCGCTGACATGCGGATTATAGTACAAGGTGTCTATTTGCGAAATATTCACGTTTTGGTTATATATACAGTAAAACTATAACGATTATACCTTTTTGCAACTTTTCGCTAACCTTCTTCCTTGGCAATTCACCCCAGACAATTCTTTTCAAGGTACTTTTTTCAATTGGTTTCAACTAACAAAAGACATCTTTCACCATATCGAAATGTTTGAATGTCTATAATTATGGGAATCATTCTTATATAAGAAATGCAAATCAAGAAACAGGTGACTACCATGGCAAAAAAAATATACAAAGGAAACCCGTTATCTAGAAGAAGTATGGAACACCGGTTTGATTATCTGTTAAAAAGCGTATTGCATGAAATAGAAAACCAGGAGCTTTCGAAGCATTCTCCTGAATATAGCAATCTTGAACTTACCTCGAAACGAAATAAATCTATGTGACCGAGACCTCCTCGAACCTTAAAGTAGCAAGGGCGCAGTTTCTGCGCCCTTGCTATTTTATACCCAGAAAACGCTTTCTAAGAAACAACTCGCCAACAATACTTAACAACAATACCATTGCACATACTAAGATGAACAGATTGAAATGCTTATAATAATAGGTATTTCCAGTGTTTTTTTTGATCTTTGTGATCATATACCCTTTAGAATTATACGCAATCAACCGGTTAATTTTCCCTGAAGGCTGTATTATAGATGATATGCCGGTATTAGCGCAGAAAAGTACTTGTTTTCTCGATTCAACGGCTCTGAACGCAGTAGCATTCTGATGGATTTTAAGTGCAATGGTATCAAAAAACCAGCCATCATTGGTCACAACAACAGAAAATTCGCTCCCATTTTGGTGCTGCTGATAAAAAATTTCTGGAAATATTGATTCGAAACAAATAGAAACACCAAAACGCTCATGGTTAGAGGTAGAAAACAATTTGATCCCGTCACCGGGAGAAATATCTGCACCCATATATTGGAGAGTTTCGGGCAATAAATGGTCAATTAATTTTCGAAATGGCATATATTCCCCAAATGGAACAATCCGTTGCTTATCATAGCATTGAAGATTATTTCCACTCTGGTCCATAACAAACAGTGAATTATAGTATTTATCAGGAGTTCTTCGATTGGAACCAAAGAGCATATAACTTTTGGCTGGCAACAACTGAGCTAACTGCCGGTATAAAAGTTCATTTTGATTATACAGCCCGGGAATCAAGCTTTCTGGAAAAATGTAAAGGTCCGCATTAATCAGCCGCATAGTATTCATATCTTTATACAATTCCTGGAATATCTCGAATGAATACCGATAAGAAAGCTTTTTGTATTGGGCCACATTTGGCTGGAAAACCAGCGCTTGGGTAGAAGAACGGGTGATATCGTCAATATGCCTATCTCTGTGAAGGAATGTCATCCAGCTACTTAGAACGATTATAGCAGCAAGGAAATACCCACTGAACAAAATCTGGTTTTTCTTATGTGCCCCCCGCAACAAAACTATGCCCAGGATTAGTGAATTAACGAGAACAATAATGAATGAGAGAAGGTAAATACCGCCATATGCTGCAGATTGAGAGACGAGCCATTCCGCTTTTTGCGAATACGCCAGAGACCCTGCTGTCTGGCCAAAAGCGCCTTTCGATTGGAGCCATTCGAATAACACCCACACAAGCGGAGGAGCGAACACTTTCATCCATAGAGAATTGCAAATCTTGTAGAGAAAAATTCCCATAACAGAAAAAAGCAGCGTCAGATATAAAAAAGTCCCCAGCCACCCTGCATAGCCGAGCGGACCTACCCATTTAGAGACGATCGTAATCCAATAAAACAATGTTCCGTAGAAAATACTGCCAAATGTAAAACTGAGGAAAAAAGCCTTTTTAATTGTAGGCATTCTGAATAAGATAAAAAAATATGGAACAAGTGCTCCCCACGCAAGAAACGCCATATTGTAATTATAAAATGACCTCCCTAATAAAAAGGCAGATACTATTATTATAAATACTTGTCCGGCAGCCATCATCGTACAATAACATTCCAATCCACAATATCCAGCCCGGAAATAGTCAAGGCATCATTTTGAGAGTACTCATCATCAACACCGGAGACACTGTTCCCCTGCTCGTTTGAAATATAACTGATGCTGTTCATCCAATCCGCGAGAAGGAAATCTCCCGTCCCAGTCACAATAAAAAAACGGATATTCTCACCTCTGGCATAAGGATGTGATAATTGATCAATTCTCACCGTAAAAGAAAGCCTGACATTACCGTTATTGTTATCAATACTGCCAATGGTTGAGGTTTGAATATTCGTGGTTATTGTTCCATCTGCCGGAAACGGGCCCTCATTAAGCTTCACTTCAGAGCCGTCAACCTCGATATAATCAAACCAGTTCTGATAGTAATGCTGAAAATAATAGGCTATCGGGTCCAATCCAAGTTCATCGCTAAGATAAAAGTCATTTAATCTATCGCGAAAATCCAGGTTATTATTATGAGGAGCATCAAAGAAAGGATATGGGCTATCAATACCATCTTTATCCGGGATTACGCTACCCAGAGTCGCCTCAGGTTGAGGGAAAATCACATAATAATTCGCAGTAGTCGTAGTAATTGGTCCGTTATAGTTAATAGTAAAAAACAGCTCGGACCCTGAATCAAATTTATCGGTCATAGTTCTTGCACACCCTTGCGTCACAACTACCAGCATGAATAGCATGAATAAGAGACCAGCTTTCAATATAATTATATTTCTCAACATTTCTTTAATCCCTTCTTTTAACCCGACATAGAAGCATATTTGATAAATATACCGCGCACTACCTTTGTTCCATAGACTTATCAAGACCTTGGATCTGCCATTTTTCAACCTTGTTCACCTTTGACTTCGTAAAGCCAACAGGGTCAGCTTCAAAGGCTTTCACCTTAAAAGTAAACTTATGTTCCTCATTTTGTCTTTGATAATCATACATATACTGCAGGCAGTCAAGCTCCCACATCACGGAGTAGCTGTTCGTCTTCCACTGTTTATTCGGAGCATCCCAGATTGTATTCCAGGTAAACTTCCAGTACTCCGATTCGCCGACCTGATGTACATATCCAAGCTCTGTCGAAGCTGACAGCAAGTTCTTTCGGGCGGGAAGATTAAGATCATGCCGAAAGCTCTGTTTTAAGTATAATTCCTTTGAAATATTCCATAACACATTAGTTATCAGCGGTTGCTGGCTCCAGAATTTCTGGGACCGCTTTCTCTCGATTGCAAAATAAGTATCCATATCGATAGTCAGCGTATTTAATGGTTTAAGCGTAAGCACTGTATGCACATCAACCGGATTCTTGTTAATAAAATTGTGATTCCAGGAAAACATCCAATTAAGCATCTTCCATTGAGGTTGCACAGGTGTGAGCTCAGAATACCTGGCAGGCAGTTCCTCTTTGGGAGACATAAGGTAAAATGTTAACGCCTGGCTCCGGGAAAAACTCTTCTGATGGGCTTGCGCATCAAAAAAGAATGGAGAGTTGGAATGCTCCGTCTTATCAAACATATCTATTCCCGGATAGTTTTTATTGAAGGTTAAAGAATAGTTGATACAATTAAACCAATTATTGTCCACACCAAAGGTATCAGACCGGTAATTGGACTGATCACCGGTACCGTAGAAATTCTGTTCCAGGTTTGACCGGAAAAAAAAGGTAGACCCAAGTTGTTCTATAGGAATACTCCGTGAAAGTGCCAGTTTTATACTATATTTATTCGTATCCATTTTGTAATCGGAGGTTCTAAGCTTTCTTCTCTCAATATAGTGCCCGAACAAAAAGCTATTCTGCACTTGAAAAATGTTAATCCAGCCGTTGCCCACCGGATTAGGCACATCAAGTGTCGCATTCTTAAGTGCGACATTCACAACCGGCAAACTTTTAACATTATATTTGTCATAATAATCGGAGGTAACCGTTTCCCCATCCATATCATCTACCCAGTTATAGTTTATATCCACACTATTAACCGGCGACCGGCTATCAAACCCTAATTTCGTCGTATAATTATGTTTTAAAGATTTATCAAATAAACTATTATTTGCACGGGACTGGATTAATTCGGGTGACAAACTGAGGGAAACCATTGTGAGTGGAGAATTCGAAAAATAAAAACTCTTATTATAGCGTTCACTTATCGTGGATCGATTTACCTTCCGGTCCTGTTCATCGATGGTATGGTATAAGCTTTGGCTACCGCCAAGAAACTCATTATTAAAGGAATATTTCCTTGAAATACTTTCATGGTACTTATCCCAATTCTTGCTCTCGTCATAGCCAAACTCATTTATATTAATCGCAATGTTATTCCTGAAATATGCGTTAGTCCTTTTATCGTAGAAATGGTCGAAAGAAAATCCATATTTTTCTTTATCTTTAGCGTATTTTATTGAAAAGTTCATCTTTTTCTGTTCTTTTTTTGAGTAATCGTTGCTATTTCGATCATAATTCTGGAAATAATAGCCGGCATTGGTAGTGAGATAAGGACTCAGCTTCGTATCATACTTCACGTCTGTATAGAACTTGCTTTCTCCTTTTAAGACTCCCGAAGTATCTATTATTCCGAATAGCTTTGCACTAAGATTAGTTGAATCATTAATACTCCAGCGCTGGTCAACACCAACACCATAACCTACTTTCTCATACCAGTCCAAAAGCACTAAGCTGCGATTACTCTTGTTCCAGAAATAGTCCCAGGTTGTTTGAACAAACCACCCGTTTTTCTCATCTTGTCCAATAACGGGATAAGAAAGAATTGGGTTCTGGTACCCAAGCCTATAGAACCAATAGGGTGAATACATGACCGGGACCGGACCGACAGAAAAAACAAGATCGTGTGCTTCTATCCTGCTTTTTGGATAGTACTCAAAGCTATTAGCATGAACACGATAATGTGACCCAGGATATTTGCAGGTCGTAAAATCCCCGCTCTCTCCCCAGTTTTTCTCCGGGTGCCGATGCAAGGTATCGGCCTTAAAAGTAACGATACCGCCGACATCTTTAGACCTGAGCTTTGCTTCGATATTATTAGCAATTGAGTACTCGTCATCAGCAAAGAGAACGAATTTATTCGAGCTGAAAGTATTGCCCTCCATCGTCCCATTGACGTGTCCATCAAAAATAAAGTGGTTTCCTGAAGGGTCAATAGACAAGGAATCAGAAGATATCAGAAAAATAGGGCTGCTTACTTCCACATTGCCGGAAGCATTCATAAGTGTACTGTTTTTGTCATATCGAAGATAATCAGCTTTAACAGCAATCTTTTCTTCGCTGGCACAGATCTGAGAAACTGATAAAAACAACAAAAAAAATAGAAGAATAAATTTTATATATGATTGGAACATAGTATAATTCTTTAGCGTTCTTTATTTTATAGGGAGCTACTGCAAAGTAAACACAGCAATATAACTCCTATGAATTCGTCATCCAGGCAATATATGGACGAGTAGCGCTCTTAGTTTCAGGAAAAGGCAGGAATAAATTTCTGCTTCCACAATATTATAATATCAACATATAGCGCATAAAAAACAGTATTATCTGCAATAAAACATTTGGTTAGCAATACGCCGGTAAAATAGCAACTTATATTACTTAATATCTATAAGCTCTTCTTCCAATTTGAAAGAAGATTTTTTGAATAGAAGCCGTTTACGCGCTAACTCAGGAAGGGTACATTCCGAATAGGCTTGTTCCCAGTATTCAAGCGCTTTATCAACCTCATTAAAATGATAACAAATATCGCCCAAATTTAGCAAAGCATTACTCAACTTGGGATCAAGCGCAATGGCCTTATTATATAACTCTCGTGCACTTTCCATTTCGCCTGACATGTAGTGCATCAATCCCATATTTGCATAAATAATTGCCATATCAGGATTATCTTCCAATGCTTTCTCGAAAAACTTTTTGGCCTCTTCATTATTTTGTTTCTCAAGATAGAGGAGCCCAAGATTATTATAAATAATGGTTAAGCTCTGGTCTAACTGCATCGCTAACAGAAACTCTTCTTCAGCCGCTTTAATCCTTCCCTTCAAAAAATGGTTAACCCCTTCATCATTATGTGACTGAGAAAAAGAGATATCCATAACCATTCCGGCACGCTTGTCTTTTTTTACCAGATTTCTTTGCGCTTTGTTTGGTGCCCATACCACTATCATTTCTGAATTTTCATATTCTCGCTTTATCCCGAGAAGCGCTTTTCCGGCAGTGTTTGCCCAACTCATGGAATTAATCTCTTTGATCCGGGTTTTAACAGAACTAAAAGAAATATCATTCTCAAGTATTCTCTCGTATTTTTCTGTGGCGCTCTTTAAGTCTCCCATTGATTCATAGGCTAGCCCGATCTGGTATTTAATTGCATTCATTGCAGCATAATTATTAGCTTCTTTCTCATATTCAAATGCCCGGCTCAGTTGATTGATCGCCAGATCAAACCGGCCACGGGCCTTAAAGCACAATCCAAGATAATAATATGACAAACCGGCATATTTAGATTCACGGGCAGAAATTTGGAAGGCCTTAATTGAGTCTTCAAGTTTATTTGTTAAATAATATTTCTGACCGAGATAATAATTATATAAATGGGGGCTACTTTGCTCAAGTATCTTCTCTTGATCAAACTTCGCAGAAACAATTTTCTCTGCATATGCATTGCAGAAATCATGCAAATCTTTTTCTTTTTCATTAAACTCGATAATAGCATAGAGATACTTTTTACAATCTTCATATTTCTCCAAATGGTAACATACTTGGACCAACAACTTATAATTCTCTACTTGAATATGATCAGAATTACCATTACTGATAAGGAAAAGGCATTCGTCATATGCTTTCTTATATTCATTCCTTACATAATAACATTTTGCAAGCAGGAGATGCGCTCCCGGATACTGTTCGTTTTCTTTTAAGAGCGATCGGCATTTAGTCATCACGAAGCCGGCATCCTGACCATTGTATTCAATTAATTTGCTGAACTCTTCTACAGCTTCATCGATTCTCCTGACAGACAGAAAGGCTTCTCCAAGATACTGCCGTGCGAGTACTTGCTCCGGACATTGTTCCAAAACCCGTTGATACCCCATAATAGCCTCTTCGATATAACGGGAATTATCCTTCATTAGCTTTGTAAAACACATGACAGATTCAGAATAAAGATGTTTTTTAAGATACATGTACGCTAAAGAGACCACGGCGGGAATAAAATCAGGATAAGCAGAGAGGATCTTCTTAATTTTTTTGATAGTCTCATCACACAGTTCAGGTTTTATTACGCAGGTCTGTTCAAGCATTTTCAGAGATAATTCAGGCTTCATCTCTGCAAGATAGGTCTCGGCAAGGGCCTCCATGATAAAAATATTATCCGGGACGTATTGCAAGAGCTCTTCCAATTTCTGAACGACTTCGTCAAGACAAGCCTTATCATTTTTAAAAAGGAAGAGATAGGTTTCCGTTGCCTTATTATATTCTTTATTTTTTGTATACAATTCTGCTAATATTTTTATGACTTTAGGACTCTGTTCTTTTTTATCGAGCATTTTAGAATAAATGTGAATTGCTTTTTGATAATCTTTCGTCTGGACATAACTGGACACGAGCCCATCTATTATTTCGTCTTCATCAACATGATTGTAAGCTTTTTCAAATAGTCTAACTACATCCTTTATATCTTTTCGCTGAAGTATTCTCGCCAATAATAAATATGCCTGGATATTTGAAGGATCGAGTTCAATAACCTCCTCTAGCTCATATCTCGCCTCATTCCAATCCTCAATAAAAAACGAAATATCAACAAGAGACATCTTTAAGGATACATTTTCAAGATCTTTGACGAGTAATCGTTCATATGACTGTAAAACAAGAGGAATTTTCTGTGGGCTTGAAGAAATTATTTTCTTATATTTCTCCTGTGCTGGAATATAGTCTTTCTTAACAAGGTCTTTATCTGCCAATTCCTTTAAGTGATCATTCTCATTTTTATACTTATTTTCATTTACCGTTAAATGATTATATTTGTTTTTACTTTTCTTATTAGAAATATACAGGTTCATAATTGCCAGGTAGATCCCCCCCCCTCATAAGCTAAATGTCCACTCCCTGCGAAGGGAAGCCAGCGAAAATACCGTTAAGGTCCTATCGGCTCAAAAGCCAAGCTTATCTGCTATATGCTTTATAAAATATCGCACCTAACCCTAGTGTACTAAACAATAAGTTAGGCGTCCAGGCTCCCAGGAACAAGGGAACTTCTCCCGCCCGGCCAAGTGAACGGAAGGTTGCCATCAGAAAGAAATAAAACCCCACAGCCAGCAAAGCAATGAGTACGGAAAAGATCACGCCCCACCAATCTTTGCTCGAAGATACAAACAGAATACAAAGCGACATTCCAATAATTGCAAAAGAAAGACTCGCGGCAGGAATTGATTTTTTCATACTTAATTCTATTTTCAATGAATTAGTATTAATCCCACCTTTATCCAGAGTTCCAATCTGCTGCCTCAACTCGTCGCTTCCCATCTCTTTTGGGGTTTTCTGTTCGGTAAAAAACGATTCCACATCCCTATCAACATGGATTTCCATTTCTGCAAAATCAGCCTCATATTTGATAACGCCATCATCACCATATTTATGAACTTTCCCATTGATCAGTTTCCAGGTCTTCATATTCCATCGGGCTTCTTGAGCCGTAATAACACGGGGATATGAAGATAAAAGCTCATAAATAAGAATGTTAAGCATCCGGTTATTTTTGGAATCAATTTTCTTAACATAAAAATACCGGTCACCTGATTCTCTGAAAAATATATTTTCAGCAACATCCGGCGGCGGTGTTTTCAGTACTGCTTTTCTGATGAGATTATTT
Source organism: Candidatus Margulisiibacteriota bacterium (assembly GCA_003242895.1). Classification (NCBI taxonomy): domain Bacteria; kingdom Bacillati; phylum Candidatus Margulisiibacteriota; species Candidatus Margulisiibacteriota bacterium. The sequence goes on along the minus strand of QKMY01000064.1, from coordinate 22,172 downwards.
GAAACATGATTTGTCCAGGGCACCAGCTTTTCGTTAATCGCAAATGAGAGAAAACTAAAAAATACTGCCATTACGATAAACGGCAGTATAATTCGGAGAACATTCACCCCACTGGCACGCAAAACTGTAATTTCGTTATCTTTCGCCATACGTATAAGTGTAAGCATAACAGAAAATAACGTAGCCATCGGGAAAAATAGCACCATTATCGCCGGGATTTTATAAATCAACAGGCGTAATACTACAAGAAATGGCACCCCATTATTAATAAAAAGATCAATCAATGTAAAAAGAATGTCCACAATGCCGATCATTACAAAACCACAGACAGCAAAAAAGAACGGACCAGATATCTCTTTAATTATATAACGGTCTAGTATTGGAACTGATGTTCTAACCATAGTTTTTTATAAAAATAACCCGATCAGCGCTATGCTAGTCTCTATCGGACTTGCGTTGCTGTCTTCGGATAGCTGCTCTTATTTTCTTTTTTCTTGCTTCCGAAGGTTTCTCATAGAACTCTCTTTTGCGAAGCTCTTCGATAAGGCCCTCTTCTTTTAATTTCTTTTTAAACTGACGCAACACCTTGTCGATTGAATCTTCCGGATTTTTTCTTAATTCCGCCATTATTACCACTCCCTTAATTTTTTTTATTATTATAAAAACACTTCTTGTTCCGCCTCAGTTATTCCTGACAAACACCACCGGCACGTTAGATAACTACGAAGCTATCCTGGAGGCCAGTCCAGTTTCCTGCCACCCAGCAGATGAACATGAATATGAAACACAAGCTGCCCGGCACTTTTATTACAATTGATTACGAGCCTATAGCCATCATCGGCTAAACCCTTCTCTTTTGCAAGCTTTTTCCCAACAATAACCAGCTCTCCGATCAGAGCTTTATCTGACTCTTCAATATCATTTATAGTAGGAATATGTTTCTTCGGAATAATAAGCAAATGAACAGGGGCTTGAGGATTAATATCCTCAAATGCCAATACATTTTCATCTTCATAAACCTTGTTCGCCCTTATAGCGCCTTTAACAATGTTACAAAAAAGACAATCACTCATTGACTACCTCCTCTCCCGACTCGAATATCTCTTCATAGTTCCCGGATATCTCTTTATCCGCAGCAATAAGAACGCCTTCCTGGTAGTTCTGTCTTTCATATCGCAAACAACACATTAAACGACCGCAAACACCCGATAATTTGGGAATATTAATTGACATACTTTGCTCTTTAGCCATCTTAATTGTAACCGGCTTACTCTTAGTCAGCCAGGTAGAACAGCATAGTCCTCGACCGCAATTTCCTACGCCACCAAGGATCTTTGCTTCACCCCGCGGCCCAACTTGCCGCATCTCCAGCCTTATTCTCAAAACAGAAGCCAGTTGTCTAATTAATTCTGATAAATTCAACTTTCTAGCGCCGTTCTTATCATTCTCATCATTTTGTTTATAATAAAAAATTGCCTTACTATCATCAAAAAGGTACTCAACCCGCACAAAACGCATTGGAAGGTTCAGTTCTTCGACCTTCGTCATGCCAATAGTTAGCGCCGAAGATTCTTTCCCTTCAAGAGCTTCCAGTTTTTTAATATCAGCTGCATCGGCAATACGAATGATCTTATTAATTTTAAGTTCAAATCTCTGTTTTTTTGCGCATTTACAGCGTGGCTTAACGATACCGCATTCAATGCCCCGGCTTGTATCAACGACAATATGCTGATTTATTTGTATATTAAAATTAATATTATCAATAGGATATATCTTATCAAAATGCCGTATATTTATTCCTAATTGAGATTTCATAATAACCACCTTAATTGAGAGCGTTTCTTTGTACTCTCTTAACTTATTGCCTGCATAAACGCATTTGAAGCATCGTATTTTCCATATGCAATTTCAAATTAATGTTATATTTTAAATTGCGTAATGTCGAGAAACATAATTGAATGCATTTTCGCATTATTGTTCTCTCGTCAAAACTTATATTCCTGTTTTTTATCTTGTTAAGCATATACATAACATACAAATTGATGATATTTCTAATCGCATCTTTATCCTGCGCAACCAGAGTTTCAACATATTTCAATGTTTCAAAAATACTTTTCTTAGGTAAATCGTCGAGTTCTTTTATAAATGCCCAGCCATCGGTTTTTCCATCGGCAAGGATCGTTCCCAAAAGGAATTCTCCTTGAACAACATTTACAATGTCTTCGGCATCATCAGGGGATAATTGATACCGGTCCAGAAGCAAGCCCTTCACTCGAGAAGAAGATAGCTGCGAAAACTGCAATATCTGGCAACGGGAAATAATCGTAGGAAGCATGGTAAACAGGTTAGCTGTTATCAAGATAAAAACAACATTATTAGGCGGCTCTTCCAATAGTTTAAGAAAGCTATTAGCAGCCTCCACAGTAAAATTTTCGGTATTGTGAATAATGACACAGAGTTTCAACCCCTGCGCCGGACCAAATCTGGTAATCTTTTTAAGCTCTCGGATCTGATCAACCCTGATCTTAGCACCATCAGGATAAATCTCTACAATATCAACAAACGATCCCTTTGCTATCGAGCTACAATTCTTACAGGTACATAGAGCATCTTCCATATCAGACATACAATTAAGTGCTCTAGAAAACGCCTTTGCTCCGTCGCCCTTATTTACTCCAGGAGGACCAGCGAAGAGATAGGCATTTGCCACTTTGTCGTTTTTTATTGCATTCAAAAGAATATGCGCTATCCTTTCTTGCAACGAAATCGTTAAAGAAACCAATCAATTCAGTCCCCTTTGTTAACGTAGTTATAAACTTTAAAATTTAGTTATTACTACGCTATAAATTTATATACCACTTTTGACGTTATTAGTATAACACACTACAGCATAAAAAACGAGTCTAAAAAATTAATTGCCCTTGATTTTTCCATAATGCCAGCGCTTTGAATAATTAATTTTCCCTCGGCTATCTATTATTAAGGCGGCTGAATCATCGAGTGAATCAATGAGGTTAATACCCCGCTCAGGACCCAAAACAAATAGTGCTCGGGCAAGACCGGAAGCAACAATCGCTTTCTCTGAAACGACAGAAACAAAACGAGGAACATCCTGGACCGGATATCCGTTACGAGGATCAATAACCGGACTTGAGTCCGGTAAATGGGAGGCTCTTTGTGAAAGAACAATCCCGCTATAATCACCGAGAGAAACAACAGCTTTATTTTTAATATTGAGAATCAGCGGATGATAAGTATTATTCGCGCCTGTTATCAAAACCTTCCATCCAATATTTTTTGGTTCTGAGCCTATCACCAGAACTGTTCCTCCCATGGCAACTTTTGCTGGATATACCATCTTCCCTTTAAAGAACTTAGCAATTAGATCCGCCGCGTACCCCTTTGCCAGATCATCCAGATTTATTTCCACGCCTTTTTTATCGAACCCTATAATCGAACCGGTTACGGTTATATGCCTATAATCTACTTGCTTCTGAATATCAGCAATGCTTTGGCTATCAGGAGTGGAGTTCATCTCATCAGCTTTACGCCAAAGATCAACGAGAGGCTGTGACGTAATATCAAATGCACCATCGGACAACGCTGATATTATTATTGCTTTTTTCACTGCATATTCAAACAACTCATTTGCGACAACCAGTCTTTCCCTATTTAACTTACTGACAGTACTATCAGGAACATAGCCAGAAAGATCATGAGAAACATAATAGAGGATATCGGTGATCCCTTTTTCTATTTCCTTATTTTTTGATTCATGATGTTGCGGATATGTTACAGTAACTGTCGTGCCAAGAGCAAATGTTTCGAACTGCACAAGCTTCTTCTCCCAGAGGAAAACATCAAGGATATGCCATAAAACAAGGGATAGGACAACTGTGATTATTACTTGATGTTTCGTGCTCATATTAATTGTCGGATTTCATAAGTAGCTTAATACCATAGCGAACAATATTACTTATAGCATAAAAACAAGTAATAGGATATATTTAGAATTTACCGATGAATACTCAGCTAAAAAATTTGTAAGCACGAAAGTTCGGTTAGCTAACAAACTCTAAAATCAAGTTAATCTGGCGGTGAAGGAGACCTTACAAGCTTTGAAGAAAAAGGAACGGCTAATGTCGCTTCTTTACTGTAAATTTTCAGACCAAACAAATTAAACAAAAACTCATCAAGAACACTGCCTTGTACATATCCACTTATAACTTCTACCGGGACACTATTGTACTCAAATGGACGATTATGACCTTCCGGCATCCTCCACAGAGTACCATTAACTTTGTTTGCAAATACAAGAAAATCAATATCGGATTGAGCAGTTACATAGGCAACTCCACTCTTTTTTTGCAAAAAAGGAACTCCAGTACAACTGGAACCATAAAAATAGACAGTCGCTGATTTAGGATCAACATTTTCTTTTAGCAAATATTGATCAAGTGGTCCGCCGGGAACAATAATTTCATCTACTAATTTAGCTCGCTCTTTAATCAGAGCTAAAACATCGGCGGGCAATATAGGCTCAGGACAGGCAACAATTTTACGGTTCACATAAGCATTCATTCAATTACCCCAACGCAAGAAATTACCCCGACAAATTAACACATAACGATATTTATGTATAGTGATATTTGCAACAAAAAAACTCAACTTAAATAACCACGGCATTACACCAGAACAAATGCAAAACATAACAAGCCCTCAAGCTATTCAAAAAAGCAGGGATTTAAGCCATGGCAAAAAGTCTCCGAAAATTTATGTAGGCAAGACAACCGGGTTAATGGGGAATTCTCGGTCGAGAAGGGTAGAAAAATGTTTCAAATATATAATTGTTATATGGCAGGTATTAGTGCATGTCCAGATCATGTACCATAGAGAACAAATGGTTTAGCATCGGAATAATTTCAGCCAAGTATTCATTCACGGCTTTAACGCTTCCAGGCAGGCAAAAAATAAGTGTTTTGCCATTAACACCGACAAGGCTTCGGCTGGTAAGAGCATTTCTGTTATGCTGCCCATATTTATTACGGATAAACTCCGCGATACCCGGAATCTCTTTTTTAACGAACAAGCGAGTAATCCCTATTGTAATATCTTTAGGTGAAACGCCGGTCCCTCCGGTAGTCATGACAATATCGTAACTTTTGAATATAAACTTCAAAAAAAGGCTAATAAGTTTTAGTGATGAATCGGGAATTACAATTTTATCAATTAATACCTGACGATCACTTGAAGCAAAATATTGTTGTAGTTGCGAAGTGATAAGTTCGCCGCTTTTATCCTGATAAACTCCCTGGCTAGCCCGATCACTAAGCGTTATCACCGCGACTTTAAATGTTTTAGGGATATACTGAGCTTTGGCACCGGGACGAACTATGCCCCCTCCACGAATGACCCGAACAAAAAACCCTTTTTTAGGCATAATGCAATCGCCCATACTATGATAGATATGGCACCGGTCATGACATTCTTTCCCGATTTTGGATACTTCCAGGACAACATCCCGAAGCTTCATTCTATCCAGCAACTTTATATTAGAAGTATCTAAGCCTTCTATTGTAAAATTCTCGCCAAATGATCCATCAGGAAGATCAGGTTTAAAACCATCTATCTCTTCACGGGAAAGCAGGCTTATTTCCCGGTTTTTCATTCCACGATGCGCGTCAGCGACGATCCCTAAGCCTTTTTTGATAATAGCTTTATCAACAGGATTCTTGGCTGTCCCTTTTTCATTAGACGTGTTAATAGATCGGATAACAAACTCAAACATTGGTTTTCTCTTTCTTCAGAAGTGTGATATCTCCAATTACCATAGCTTTGTCGACAGCTTTGCACATGTCGTAGATAGTTAAAAGAGAGACACTCACGGCAGTCAGTGCCTCCATCTCTACTCCCGTAACATCAACAGCTTTAGCCTGGGCAATCGAAACTATCGACTCTTCATTTATTTCGAACTTAACGCTGATGTTACTTAGAAATATCGGATGACAGAGCGGGATCAGATCAGAGGTTTTCTTTGCTGCCTGAATCCCCGCAATCTGGGCAGTAACCAAGACACTCCCTTTCGCGATCTCATTTTCCATTATCTTCAGGATTGTTTCTTTGGCTAATCGAATACTGCCTGATGCGACAGCAATTCTTGACTGTTTAGGTTTCTTCGAAACATCTACCATTGCGACCTTGCCTTGATCGTCAAGATGTGTGAATTCGCCCATATTGTTACCTTTCTAACTTTTTAATTTATTACATATTATTGATCATAAAAACTTCAACTTCTTGCCCGGCTTTGAGTTCCTGAGTTCCTTTCGGTACTATAAGGAACGCATTACAAGTATTCAGTGCCAGGAGATGCCCGGAGCCATGGAACGTGATAGCTTCAATAGTATTGTTTTCATTGAGATAAACGGGAATAAATTGTTCCCGCTCATTGTTTTTAACGATAAAATCACTGATTAAAGTTATCGACAAAAAAGCCTGTCGAACCGTTTTTCTTCCCTGCATTATCCGAAATACGGGGAGAACAAACAAATAAAACGAGAGAAACACGGAAACCGGATTGCCTGGCAAGGCAAAAACAGGTTTATGGCCCCAGGTAAAAAACGCTACCGGCTTGCCCGGTTTCATGGCAATATTGTGAAAAACCAGTTTCCCTCCAACCGCTTCGAGGCTTTCCTTCGTAAAGTCATATTCACCCACCGATATTCCTCCGGTAAATACAATCAGATCATGAGAATTTAAGATTTCCGGCAACTGTAGCACAATCTTATCTTTATCATCAGGGAGTTTAACAACCGATACCGCAAAGTAACCTCTATCATGCAATAAGCCCTTAAGTAACGGGCCATTACTATTGTATATCTTGCCCTCCTGGTAAGCTTCTCCGGCTTCGAGCAATTCATCCCCAGTAGTAATTATTGCTATAGACGGTTTTTTATATGCTTTTACATTGCTAATCCCCGAAGAAATAATATTAGCGATAACGATTGGCGTAACAAGTTCGCCCTCTTGATAGATGAGATCACCTTTTCGTACATCCTCTCCCTGGTAACAGATGTTCTTCTTATTCCGATAATGATTAACCCGAATCATTTCATCAGAAATAATGGACACGTCTTCCTTTATTATCACATTCCCGGCACTAACAGGGATACGGGCCCCGGTCATAATCTTAACAGTTTGGCCTGGGCACAATTCAAAATCAATAAAGTCTCCAGCCTTAATTATGCCGATGACTGACAATTCTGTAGCGCTCTCATTCTCGATGACAGCATATCCATCCATTGCGGACTTATTAAATGGAGGAAGGTCAAGACGTGAGTATACCGGTTCAGCCAGCACGCTTCCCAAGGTTTGCTGCACTGGCAAATCGATTGGATTGATTGTCTGCGTATGGTCTCGAATTAGTTTGATTGCTTCTATGCGTGTAATCATAATTAGTTCCTGCTCGGGAGTTGAGTAATAATATCATATTATCTGATTTGAAGGTATGGGTTAAGCGTAAATAGAATCATTGAAATAAGAGTGTAAACGCCGGTATCCTACAAAAAACCCCAGGGAATTTGCCCTGGGGTTTTTTCGGGTTTTATAGCAACTGGCCTACACAGTAACTGGTTTTAGTTCTGGTATAGGTGTTTGTGTATTTTTTAAGACCGGCTTTTTGTATAAACTTATCAAGACAAGACCAATTAAAAGAATTCCAGCTGCACCTGTAAATGCTAGTTTTGAGTCATTTAGCAGATCAAGCAACATCGGTCCGGCTGCACCTGCAACTGCCCAGGCAAATAGGATCTTACCATAAATCTGTCCGATATTCTTTGATCCGAACGTATCCGCTGCGAATGATGGCATAGTTCCAAACCCCCCGCCATAGCAGAGAAAAATATAGCAGGTAAGAGCTACAAATACTGCGAAGCTGGTAGTCTGCGGTAAAAATAGGAAGGCAGGAATCTGTGTAGCGATAATCAAAACAAATGCAGTTTTTCTTCCTAGCTTGTCAGAAATAGCTGCCCAAAACAGCCTTCCGAATCCATTAAATAGCGAGGCAATAGCAACGATTGTACCGGCTGCAACAGCTGTAATTTTTAGCTGGGATTGTGCCATTGGTGAAAGATTGCTTACAAGCGCGATACCTGCTGTTATATTAATGCAGAAAGCAATCCATAACAGATAGAACTGGTTCATTTTTAGCGCTTCCGGTAAAGTTGCAGATGAAACCTTAGTCGCAGATTGTTTTGCGCTAGCTGCTGCTACTGAGTAGTCTGCCGGTGGATTGTTAAGGAATTGTGCAGCTATTGTAAGAACAACAAAAAATATTATTCCGAATAAATAAAAAGTATTTGCAACACCGATCTGTGGATTCTTAATTAATAAAGGAGCAATTTGCCCGACTGCCGCAGCGCCAAGGCCAAAACCCATAACTGCCATGCCAGTGATAAGGCCTTTTTTATCAGGAAACCATCTTACCAGGACAGCAATCGGAGTTAGATACCCAAGCCCATTACCGATACCGGCAATAACACCATAGAAAACATATAAAAGGATCAAATTAGAAGTCTGTATTGCATAAGCTGCACCAAGAGTCCCGATAGCAAACAGGATCCCTCCGATAGTAGCAATTTTTCTGGCGCCAGCTTTATCTACATACTTACCTCCAACCGCTGCCGCAAAACCTAAAAAGAATATTACAAGAGTAAAAGCCATACCAACTTCTGGCTTTGTCCATTGGTTAAGCTCCATTATTGGTTTCTTAAATACGCTCCAACCGTAAACTGAGCCTAGCATAAGCTGCATAACAACTCCGGCGATGGCAACAAACCATCTATTCTGTATTTTCTTCATTTCCCTAACTCCTCTTTATTATTTTTATTAAATTACATTATTTCTGTTGCTAGTAAGGCATAATTATAGAAAACCATATCAAGTTTTACTATGTTGTAATAGCCTCATGCTTTTAGAAAAACCAAATATGCTTTTCCCTTATCCCGTTGTTATACGGCTTTGCAAAAAATTGCCAACAACAACAAAACAATTATCCTCCCTTCACAAAATCTCTGCGGCATGTGAATCAAATCACATATAGCAGCTGGCATTTTAAAGATAAAGGAGTAGGATTGTCAATATTTTTATTTTCCGTATTGCACAACTTCTATGCTTGTCAGTGTAATTAACCCTCCGTTTACTACCGATTTCACAATGGGAAGAATTCGATCGATCTGTTCCTCAGTATCAATAACTTCAACAATTATCGGAAGGCTTAGGGATAAGTCCAAGATTTTCGCTGTATGCAGCCGCTTATTCTTGCCATAACTTTCTAGGCCCCTGCTCACGGTAACGCCAGCAACTCCCATTTCTTTCAATTTTAATACCAGATAATGATAAAGATTATGTCCGTCATACTTCGCATCTTCATTGATATAAATGGTCAAAAGCTTACATTTTCCACTCAGATCCATCCCCCCCACCTCCAATTTATAAATATCGAGCAATCATCATACCCAGAGCAAAACCGATAATACCAAAAAGCAGAGAAAAGATAATATAGATAAAAGCATTAAGCATTTCCCGATCCTGAAAAAGATTAAATCCTTCATACATAAAGGTAGAAAAGGTAGTATATGCACCAAGAAATCCATCTGCAATAAGATGGTACCAATGCTGACTTACACCGCTTGCGCTAAATACACCCAAAAAAAATGCACCCGAAATATTGACGAGCACTGTCCCCATCGGAATTGTTGAAGAAGCTTTCTCCGACACGAACCTGCCGAGGACATATCTCGTAAAACTTCCCAATATCCCGCCAATACCAACCAATAAATAGGTCATTTGCCTTCCTCACTCTTTAGCTCACAACGTCTCATCGATCTCTTCTTTTGTCACAATAAGAATGATTTTTCGAGCGATCAAAATACCGCAATACGTAGCCAATAGCCCTAGTACCACAGAATTCACCATATAGAATAACGCAAACGTATATGCTCCCTGAATAGATAAATCTACAGTTTCTTTGCAAAATGCAGAAAAGGTAGTATATGCACCAAAAAAACCAGTCGCCACACCTAGGCGTATATCAGAGTCAAGTTCCCATAAATCTAATGCCAATGTAATAAACAATGCCAGAAAGAAACTACCGGAAATATTAATAAACAGCGTAACATAAGGAAAATGACTCAAAGGATAAACAAGCATCAGTTTTTTTAGCAAAACCCTTGCAACAGCACCGAAGAACCCACCGCCTCCGATAAACAGATATTTTCTTAACGCGTATAATTTCTTTTTAATAACCACCAGAAACACTCCACTTAAATTATACACAAGAACTCTATAGCTGTATTTAGTATATAATTCACTGTTTAAGACAGGACAGTCCAGCTAACCTGTTCAAAAAACCAACAGCTTATGTTACCATAAGCATTAATAATAATCCCGCTCCGGCAGCAAGGAAACTAGCCAGCGACCAATAAACAGGGTCCCTTTGCTAACGGGAAATGTCCGAAAACTACCGGTATTTAAGGAGAATAATTATGAGCTGTTGTAATGAGCATAACAAGTCAATGGAAGTAGAAATCGAAGTGAATAACAAGCAAATTGGATTAAACCCTTTTATACAGGAAATAGTTGCCTCGACAATTCTAGGTCTGCTAAAACCTCTAAAAGGTACTGAAGGCCACAAAGAAATTGTCATTAAATTACGTGAAAAATAAACTTACCTCAATAATTTTGGCAGGCGGAGAAGGAACTCGGTTAGGCAATATAGAAAAAGCCTTTGTTACCTTCGACGGAAAATATCTTATTGACAGAAAGATCGCTACACTTAAAAAAAAGAGTACCCAACTGATCATTGTTACCAACCGCCCGGAACTCTATACAAACTATGAAGAAAAAATTGCTATCGATAAAGAAAAACAGCAGGGCCCGTTAATGGGGATCTATAGCGGATTATTAGCCAGTTCAAGCCTCCACAATTTTGTTACTGCCGTTGATATGCCATTTTTCCATGAAAAGCTATTCAGCTATCTGCAAAACAATTGTGCTGAATATGATGCGGTTATTCCCGTTGTTCAAGGCAATTACGAACCTCTTTTCGCCATCTACTCCCGCAATTGTTTACCGGCTATCGAAAACGCCATGAAGGAAAAACGAGGCCGGATAATTTCCTTTCTGCAAAAAGTAAAGGCAAAATACATTAATGAAAAGACAATAAAGGAACTTGATCCTGATATGAGATCATTTATTAATTTAAATACTGAAACTGATATAAAAATGGCAGAAACGATGATAAACAGGAGATAAAATGCTTTTTGACAGCTACGGGCGAAAAATTAATTATCTCAGGGTTTCAGTAACAGATAAATGTAACTACGCCTGCAAATACTGCCGTCCGGAAGAAGGCGTTACGCTAAAAAAACACGAAGAAATACTTTCGCTTGAAAAAATTCACGAGATAGTCAAAGCATACGTTGCATCCGGAATCGACAAAGTAAGGATCACCGGAGGAGAACCACTCGTGAGAAAAAACATTGTTTACCTGATACAGCTTATCAGTTCGATCCCAGGAATTAAAGACCTATGCATGACAACCAACGGCTCTCTCTTACCACACTATGCATACAAGCTAAAAGCCGCAGGCCTTCAGCGGCTAAATATAAGCTTGGACACATTGGTCCCCGAAAAGTTCTCCTATTTGACCAGGGGAGGAAAATTAGCAGATGTCATCGAAGGGATACACACAGCCAAAAAAGCCAGGTTTACCACAATCAAGATTAATACCGTCGTTATCAAAGATTTTAATGAAAACGAACTTGATGACCTGACTCAATTTGCAAAAAAAAATGGGCTGGAAATACGGTTCATTAAAGAAATGAACTTAAAAACGGGGCAACGCTATATCATTGAAAATGCAAATGCCGGACAATGTGAGCTATGCAACAGGCTCAGGCTCACCTGTGATGGGAAACTAAAACCCTGTTTATTCTCAGATTATGAGGTTAATATCGGCGAGCTTACAATGACCGAAGCCCTCGATCAAGCCGTGCAAAACAAACCAAAATGCGGCACGTATAATTCGAATGACTGCATGGTACAAATAGGCGGTTGAGTAAAGAGAAAGCTCCATTTCATCTAGCTTTTACCTGTTTCCTTGTGAATCCTTTTTTTTTAATTCGATAGGGAGAGTCTATAATAAGCCATAAAAAAGCCAGATTAATAGCTATCAAAACAATCCAGCCTCCCATCTCCCGGCTATATATCGCTATTACCGGCAAATTGACTGAAGATACCTTTGGCCAGCGCACATGGATATAACCGGCAGGATCACCAACAAGATCTTTCTCTTCGGCACCGACTTCCAAGGTAATTCCTTTCGTAGCCCCTTTGGCTATTACCGTAACTTGCGCAGGAACCATTTTGGAAATTAGTTTCCCGTCTTTCCAGACTTCAGCCCACCCCCACACAGCTATCTCAGGGATTATCTCGGGCAATTTGCTTGTTCCGATCCCTGTCATTCCATGTATCTTAGGATTAAACGCAACCCCCATCCAGACAGGATAGGTCCCGAGTGGGTGACGCGGCATAGCTCTCGTAATAACCACTCGATAAGCTGAATTCCCTGCCATAAAATTAGATACGATATTTACTTTATCATTATTCTTTACTTGCGATTCTCGGTTACCGATATCGTTTACCTGAAGTTTGATAGAACCGATCATAGGCTGGACTATCTTCAAATTATAAGGATCAGCGCCAAAATAACTCGACCCGCTCCCAGAAGCTGCAGCTGACGCAAAAAGGCCTTCGGATGCAAAGAGAGGATTGCCTAGGGCTATAATGGAAACAAAAACTGCTGAGATCAAAACCACTGAGTTAGGTTTTTTTTGGGGGATCAAACGGGACAAAATAAATATGCCGGTGAAAATAGAAAGAAAACTACCGGGAAACACCTTTAACCAGAGTGGAATATAGTTAAGGTACCGGGGAGGAGATAATGGCAAATCTACCGGACCAAGATACATAGAGTAGCCCGTCCATATCAAGCTCAGCAAAAAAGCAGAGGAAAATATCCCCTGTTTTTCGAACCCGATATACACTGTCCAGAAATAGAGGACTATATAAGACAATAAAAAACGCTGGAAATAAAAAGTCACTCCTGGAAAATGCCTGAATAATAATCCCTGAGTAATTAAACCATCGACGATGAGGACCGCAAGGCTGGCAATAACTGTAAATCTTAAGATTTCAACATGTTCACAGGTAGCCAGAGTTGATAGTTCGGAAGACTCTTTTCTTGCTTTTATTCGAAGCCACATCCATAAGGAGATAAGATACCCGGCTAACACAACCAGATAACAAGTCACAAATCCGGCAGTCCACAAATCCCGGGACTCCAGCCACCAAGACTCCTGAGGAAGCCCTAACGGTGCAAAATAATCATAATAGAAAGCAAAAGCCCAGGCACTGAAAAAACTTAGAACAAGTCCCTGTCGGAGCCCGACACCCCAGAAAGTAGCTCCGATAGAAAATACTGTACTAAAAAGGAACACATTCGTTACCCAATAAGTCCAGTAAGGATCAGTTCCCCTCCAGATACCATGAGCTATTACGGCATCGATAAAAGTAGCTAGAATCCCCACAAGCAAGCTATATTTAAATATCTCTCTAGAATTTAATCGAAGGATTATTCCTAAATTCATATCATTCCCCTGCTGCTGCAAGCGTAATAATTACAATTCAAGAATATGGCACATTATTCCTTACTGATTCCGTATTAAGCAATTGTATTCTAAGGTAGATTTATTATATCTACAGAAATATGTCAAGAAGAGTCTATATTGAATTTTACAGGAAAAGTATTAAACTATATAAGTTATAGTCTGGCTTTAAGTCATCACTATTATTAATAAATGCTGCAAACTATGGTCTTATAAAAACAGATCGTAACTATAAACACTCTCATTCGTCTTAGATAGAAAGTATATGGGGTATTAATATTGATTAGCGAACAGGTTATCTCTCGTGCCAAAAATTATGATAGCGAAGCACTGACAGAAATATGTGAATATTACTACTCAAAAATATATAATTATATTTTTTATAAGGTCTCGACACGTGAAGATACTGAAGACCTAACACATGAAGTATTTATGAAAATGGTCAAAAACATTACTACTCTGCAAGGAAATATAGAAAGCTGGCTTTATACCATTGCCAGGAACCTGATCATTGATTACTACCGAAAAAGAGAAAACAGCAAGCTTGGAACCGCGATGACACAGGAATATCAGGAGACCGAAACAGATTTTACAGAATATGTAAGCGGAGAAGATCTCCGGCGTCAGCTACAGAAATTGCCGCAAGAGCAACAAGATGTAGTTATTTATAAATTTATCAATGATTTTAGCAATAAACAAATTGCAGACTTCCTTGGCAAAACCGAGGGTGCAATTAAATCGCTTCAATTCAGGGCAGTCCGGAGTTTGCGAAAAATGTTATCGAAAGGCGAAAAATGGGAAACGGAATAGACGATGAATTCGATCAATTACTTGATAACAACGCGGATGACCTTTCTGCAGGGAGCAAAGAACTCGAAGAAATGTCGGCACTTGCAAAATCGATAAAAAAACTTCCTAAGCCTGAGATCAATATGCTTGCTTTTGCAAAAACGGTCATAGCCGTGGATAAGATCGCCCAAAAGAAAAAGAATACTTTCAGCCTGCGATTGAAACTACCTGTAATGTTGAAAGCCGCAAGCTTCCTCCTTGCAATGTTCATGAGTGCCAGTGTTGTCGGGACTTCTGCTTACAGCTTACCGGGAAGCTGGCTCTATCCGATCAAACTTGTGACAAAGAAAATAGCTTATGTCATGAACACTGACCCTTCCGGAAAAGCAGAGCTAAATATTAGCTTCTCAGAAGAAAGCCTTAAAGATCTTCGAAAAAAATTCGAAAATGATCAGCAAATTGACAAAAAAGTTCTCGCCGCAGTCTTAGCAGAAGCACAAAAAGGATTGGAGCTGAGCAACAAATTAGCTCCTGAAAAGCAGAAACAAATAAAAGAAAAAATCTCCAGGCTCAATGAACATCAAATCCACGAACTGATGCTCCTCCAGGAAAAATTGCCAACGAGCCAACAACAGCTGGTTGCAGACGCAATTTCCTGCTGTCGCCAGATGAAAGATACGACTCAGTGCCCATACATATATTAAGCTTTCAGACACACGGAAACTTAAATCAACTCAAAAAAAGCCAACTATCTTCTCTATTTTAATCCCGCCACCTTATCCCTGATGCTTTATCAATATGGAGGACATCTACGGTAGCATTTTCTTTTATTGTAACAATAGGGATCTCGAACTCGTCTTTATTATCTTTAACCCTGCCCCATCATCAATTGAACTTGATCAGATTTGCTAAAGTATTCAGCATATTTTTTTTTGATAAAATGCAGTATAATTTTAAGCCGATATACGATTTTCATTCCGCAGTCTATAATAGTGGTAATTGTACTGGTAAAATCGAACATTGTTATCGGTACAAAGATGATTCAAAAAAAGGTCATCATCAAGTTGGTTAAAATAGAAAGGAAAATTATAATATGGACAACTGGGTCATTGCAATAATTGTCATAGTAGTCGTTGTAGTTTTAATTCTGCTTTTTATCGGAGCACTCTATCTTGGCAAAAGAATATCAAAATCATGGACTAATCTCAAAAAAATAATACAACTCTCTAAAGGAATGCAAAATCAGCAAAAACAGGCAGGCTTTAGAAAACCACAGCCACAGCATGCTCATCATAAAAAAAAGCATCGCCGCAAATAATACAACAGAATCTTTCGATACAAGATTATTATATAAACATGCCGATTAACAGTTATGAATAGTTAGTTCAGAATTTGTTCAAAAGGTGGTAATAAACTATGCCCGAAATTACGATAAAACCACAGGAACCTACCACCACACCCGTTAACAACAATCTATCAGGTATCAACCAGGAACCCGGTTACTTAAGCGTCGATGACGCTCCTCCCATTCAAAGTAACAATACCGACACCTACGAAGGCAATAATCCCGGAGCACTCAGTTATGCACCAGGAACCATACCACCCGCAGCAGCCACAGAAACAATCCCTGGTATCGAGAAAACAAACATTAACGTCACAACCATGTTTAAAACTGACTTAATAGATAGTGGAAACACAATCAAACCTCAGACCGACAATCTAATCGACAATAATAGAGTAGTCCCTACAACACCAGGAGTAGGAAAAGATTTTGATCCGAGCTATACAGCTCCGGGAATTGATCCGACCAAAACCACCCAAATATCCGTAACTTCAACAACTACAGGCAACATAGTCAAGCCCAAAACTTCCACATTTGCCAAAAACCTGATAGATGGAATAATCAATAAGGCAATTAATGCTAAACCTGGAGACCCGGATTCTGAAGAAGAAGAAACATCAATCGTAGCCGATGCTTTTTCAGGGAAAAATTTCGCTCAAGATAAGATATTTAATAATAAAACCAAGAAAACAGACAAAACAAATAAAGCAACAGGTTCAAGCAATATAGAAGGAATTGGTGAAGGAGTAAGCGTAGTTGGTGAAGGAGTTGCTCAAGATGCGACAAGAAAAGCATTAAGCTATCTTGGAATTAGCGAAGGTACCGGCGGACAAGCCCAGTTTACTCAGAACAAATGGCATCAAGGTGGTTACAATGAGCACTGGTGTGCTGACTTTGTAAGTACTGTTTACAATCAGGTAACAGGGGGAAACAGTCCCTTTGGGTTCCAAGCAGGTTGCAGCTCTATCGTAAATTGGGCACAAACCAACGGTAAATATAATCAATCCAGAAATCCAGGCACGGTCAAACCAGGAGATTTAATTCTGTTCGGCGCTGGCGGAGGATCTCACGTAGGAATTGTGGCAAGTGTAGAAGGAGATATCATACATACCGTTGAGGGCAATTACAGTAATAAGGTCTCAGCTGTTAACCGAAACATTCGTGACAGCTATGTCCATGGCTTTGTAAGCATGAGCTAAATAATCGCAGGTCGTACAAAACAAGATTAAAACAAGTATTCCGGTTTATCAACGGGATTCAATAATTATGACAGCTGCTAATTCCGGATATATACAGCAAATACGCTTCTATATTTAAGTTCTATAAATGCCAGAACAACCGGTCTGATTATTTTCCCGAATCCCCTCATTACACTTTATCTGCTACAGAATTATACAAATGGATTTCCATATTATATAATTAAAAATAGTACATATTTCTAGGCTACTATATATATATCCTGCAAAATAAAAAAGAAAGGAGTTGCAAAACACCCTGCCATACCGTTTTTAGATGATGGTAGAAAATAGTAAAGACCCTTATCTGTTTTTTTTATAAATAATACTAATAAAAGGAGTTCGCATGTTAAGAAAAACATTATGTTTGTTTGTCTGTCTGACTTTTTTGGGCTGTTACGCAAATGCTCTTGAAAATATAGAAGATTTGTTATTTATGGATTTACCAGTTTTTTCGCTTTCATCCGGAAGAGCTGAGAGCATAGTTAAAGCTGCCTCGAATGCTTATGTCATAACCGGAGAAGAAATGAAAAGCCGCGGTTATCGAACCTTCATTGATCTAGTTAACGATTTGCCTGGAACTGTATTATTTGATACTGAAGGCAATGCCGAAAAAACCCTGATTGCAAGAGGTAACATCTGGAACAGTAAGTACCGTATAATGGTAAACGGTCAGTCCCTCAATCCAAGAGATGGGGTTCAAACTATTATGCAATATAATATCCCGATCGATGGCGTTGACAAAGTAGAATATATAATTGGACCGTATGCCTCCATGTATGGAAGAAATGTTTATGCCGGCATAATCAATATAATTACAAAAAGAGGAGTAGACATCAACGGAGGAGCCGTTGCCATTATGAACGGCAACTGGGACCGGAAATCAACAAGCGTCTATGCAGGCAGTAAAATAGGTGGATTCGATATATATGCATCTCTGTTCAATGATTCAAGTCTTAAAGGGTATGATCTAAGAAAAGAATATCCTGACTATTATAGTGCTAGCGCCAGACAACTCCCAGCTGGACTTCCAAATGAATACTATTTGCCTCATGACAATAAAGATCTACTATTGTCAATCAAGCATGATTCAGGACTAGCATTAGACCTTGAATACAATGAAGTTAATTCATCCAAAACAGGTACGGATATGTATCCTACTGATTATCAGTCTAATGACGATACTCTTGAGACAATAAAACTAGCTGATGCCCGTGTTGGGTATACGGCTAAAGTCAATTCTGAGCTGGAATCAGACTCGATATTATCATACCAGAAATATTCAATTTACGGAAAAAACAGGATTACCTATTCAGCTGGCGGCTATTCTGCTACAGATTATTATTCTATTTGGGCTGCAAGAGCGACTTCTTACATGCTGGAACAAAAGTTCCGGTATTCGCCATCTGATACCAATACTCTTTTCGCCGGGCTATCTTACGAAAACGTACGGTCCGTTCCTAAGAAAAAAGGAACTCTTTCTTACCCAGTATGGGCTGATTGGGAGTTAGTGAATACAAATTATGTTACCTATATGATTGAAGACGATTTTTATCTGACAAACTCACTGAGAACAATTGCCGGGTTCACTTATGAGCAGCATACGAATATTCTTATTCCAAGGCTGTCCGAAATCTGGAGTATAGATGAGGCAAACACCTTAAAATTCTTGTATGGCGGCGGTTTCAAGACTCCTGATACCATATTTATGGTAGATCAAGTAAAAGGAAGTAACAACAACATCAAAGGCAATCCTAACCTTAAACCGGAAAGCATTACTTCTTACGAATTGCAATATATCTTTAATCCTAATAGTGGTTTCAAGTTTGATACCTCTGTTTTTCTTAATAAAGAAAAGCATACAATTTTACAGGATATCAAAGTTGTAAATGATCCTTACTACGCAAAGACTTATGCAAATTCAAAACAAGATAGAACTGTATACGGAATCGAAGCTAATGCGACGGGCAAGGTTAATAATTGGATTAAGCTCTTTGCATCCTATGGATACGTAAATGGTAGTCAGGAACAATATGAAGATACTAATGACGGGCCAGTTGGGAAAATGTATGACAGTTTACCAGGAACGGTTAAGCATCAGTTTAAAGTCGGGATGAATATGCTATTAATTGAAGACAAGTATAATTTCTATATCCATAATATCTTTAAAGGGCCCTGGGTAGAATTCGCAGACAACAATTTCGCCAAAAACAATGGCTATAGCCTGGTTGACGTAAACCTCAGTACTACACCGAAATTTAATGACAAATGGTCATTATCTCTTGGTGCAACGAATATATTTGATTTAAAGGCTTATGATGGTCCGGTCCTACCAGACAACACAAGCAGTATTCCTTCGCCAATTAGAAGAAGGATAATTACAGCACAATTAACCTGTAACTTTTAATCCGCTTGATTAAAAAAAACCTGATAGTTAGGGCCCGGTACGCATCGTACCGGGCCCTATATTTTTATTCCGGGCGGGGAAAATCCGTCGTAAACCATTGATCTCTATCGGAAGGCCTTGAGGATTTACAAGGAAACAGATACGCTCAATCATGCAAAAGTCCAAGAATTAATAGCTGAATGCCAATCGTTTAAAAATGCTTCTGAAAATAATTTCGAAGATATAATCAGGCATAGCAATCGAAATAATGTTCATTATCAGCTGGCATTAACAGCCCTGCGGGAAAACAAGCAATCCAGGTGAGTAGCCTCTCTTACGCCCTGAGAAATTACAAAATAATGATTGACGATGCTGACACTCGAATGCTATTAATCAAAAGGCACCCGATAGAAAACTCGAATGATCTGGTCCACTACTATGAATGAGTTTAAAGGAAGTATTATGGAACTAATAAATAATTTTGTTGATCTGTTTTTGCATCTTGATAAACATCTGAGCATGGTTATCCAAACTTACGGCAGCCTAACATATATAATTTTATTCCTGATAATCTTCTGTGAAACCGGTCTCGTTATCACACCGCTACTTCCGGGAGATTCACTGCTTTTTGCCGCCGGCGCTATGGCAGCAACCGGAGCATTAAATATTAAGATATTGCTCGTATTACTTTTCTGCGCTCCGCTTATCGGAGATCAGGTAAACTACTGGGTTGGACGTTTCTTTGGGAGCCAGCTGTTTTTCAAGGAAGACGCAAGGTTCTTGAAAAAGGCTTACATTGATAAAACTCATGGCTTCTACAATAAATATGGCGGGAAAACAATCATCATTGCCCGTTTTGTCCCCATTGTCAGGACCTTCGCCCCCTTCGTAGCAGGACTTGGAAAAATGAACTATCTGCGATTTATCGCCTTCAGTGTTGTAGGCGCACTGATGTGGGTAGGCGCTTTTGTACTCGTCGGGTTTTTCTTTGGAAACATTCCAATTGTTAAAAATAACTTTACCTTAGCTATTATGGCTATAATCGGAATATCACTTCTCCCGGCAATTTTTGAATACGTGCGGCAGAAAACCCTTATCAAAAAAACCATAGCCAGAAAACAAGCTGCACAAGTTAAAGAACTGTAGAAAACAGTCCTGTTTAACTAAGAATTCCCAATAATCGAAGTAGATAGCCTATTTTGAAAACTCTTTGCAAAGAAAAAATGCAGATATAAAGATCTCGACAAAAAACTCATTAAGAAGTACAAAAACATGATTCTTCCGACAAAAACCCATCAGCCAAATCCAGCTTATTGTGTGTCGTTTGATACACCGGCAGATGGATCATGAGTTCTCTCATGGCTGTCATTAACAGTTCCTTATCTTTTCGCGCTTTAAACTCTATTATGTAATAAGTACCGTTTCCATTCTCAATTTCGTCGACTGCAAAGTACAGCTCTTCATTCTTTGCGCCCCATCTTTTAAAGGTGATATCCTTATATGTTTTACTATCCTGAATCCCGTTAAGAAACCGCTTAACATTTTCTAGTTTAAGGTCATCAAGAGACTGTGCCATCTCAACTTCTCCTGGCAGGATAGAATAAAACTTTTTCTTCTCAGCGATAAAAAAACGGTGCTGTTCGGGAGTTTCTACTGATTGATCATTAACACGGGTAAAAACAATTTGTACCGATCGGTAATTTTGTTTACTGCCCGCAGAGAAGTCATCCCTATTTCTCAGCCTGAGAATATAATTTCTTCCAGATACTTCCGGCGTTTTAAGCGGAATATACCTGTCATGATAAGTAATGACGTCAGTTGAATCATTCAACTGAAAAGCTTCTACAGTTCTGCTTCGGATCTCCTCAATCTTATTCTGGGTTTCCGGGGTTTTTTCCATACAAAATCTGGCTTCGTAGTAGTGTTCCATTCCAAATCCTAAAGACTCCAGTTTATGCTCCAGTTTCCGGTATTGAAGCTCTTTGAGTGCCACTTGCAACAACACAACAAGGCTGATCCCGGTAAGATAACTAGCAATAGATATAAGCCACATCGGGGTATCGGGGATCATTTTCTGCCCGGCATACATGCTAAGGACATATATCGGGTCGTGACATAGAACATCCCAGAGCAGGGTATTTGCGCCTCCCTTAAAAGCTTGCTTCATATAATAAAATGGCGACCTTTTTTCTATTGAAGGTGGCTGGGTCCTATAATCTCTTAGTCCGGTAAAAACATGCGGGACAAAAAACCATACTTTTTCTAAAACCGGGCCAACACCGATCAGAAGTGTCGTTTTCGTACTCTGACTGACAAGGGAAGGAAATTTTCGAAAAACAAAATCGAGGAGAGCAACATTAAAAGCATCGGCCCCCATGGCTATGAATTCATCTCTCCCAAAAACACTAAACACCTTAAAAAAAGGATTAACCGGTTTCACGATCAAACTCGTCGATATATTCGGCCGGTATGGCTTCTTTATTGCTATGGGGATGTCAATTGTTTTGTAGCATTGATACATGGAGAACTCTCTCTTTTTTTTATTTACTCATCTATATTATCGAAACCTAGGCAAAGGAATTGCAATATGTTGTGCTCCCCAACTCCTAAATAGAAAATTCACACAAAGATATAGGAATGTATAGGACAGATTTTTGCCAAAAAATTTACTAAACCCTGGATGGTTTTGATTTTTT
>QKMY01000063.1 GCA_003242895.1 Candidatus Margulisiibacteriota bacterium | reverse complement strand
TTATCCATTAGGTTGTTTTAATTATGGAAAGTATCTTTTCAGGTTGGGTTATCTTGAGAAAATGCAGGACGTTTTAGTTGCTTTATTTTAGGATATTACACCCATACTCGCATATTTTTTCAATTATCACAGAGACTCAACACAATTAGCATTTATGAATTAGGCGACTCGGGTTAGTAGTAACTTTTTCTTCTTTATGTGCAACCAGTTAGATCTTGTTGTATTTTAATTTTCTCTCTGTATCCTTGGAATTAAACAATAATGACATTATAAATGGAAATTTTAGAAAGCTTGATTTAATATGGGAAAAAATAGTATTATTCATAATGGTCGAGTTAAATAGTACAAGGATTCCAAGTATGCTATATAGAGTTTTATCAATAATTGCTTATATCTTTTTAATAACTTCTTTCAATACGGTAACAGCCAGGGCAAACGAAGATATTAAATTCGAAACAATTTTTTTTGAAAGCTTTCTTTTCCAGCAAAAAGAGTATTCAAGTTATGCAATAAGGAATTCAGCTGAGTTTAACTGTCTGTTAAAGAAAATACCGGATATCTCGCCAAGTAGCATACCATATATCAATTTCGACAAAGAAATTTTGATAGCCGTTTTTCAAGGGCTAAAACCTACTGGTGGCTATGATATCAGGATTGAAAAAGTAATAATGAGTAATGACCAATTGTATGTGTACTTAAAAGAAAAAAAACCTGACCGTAATGCGATAGTTACTTGTGCGTTTATTTCTCCATATCACATTATTAAGATTCAAAAAACCAATAAACCTATCATTTTTATCTCCGAGGAAATGCCCCCAACTCCTAAACGGAAATCTAGATAAGACTTAATTCTATTTACTTTTTAAATATTATAGATTTTCGTCGATATAAAAGCTCTTCATCATTTTTCTGATATCTTTTTTGATTGAAGGATAGGTAAAGCTTTTGGTAGTTGCTGATATCACGTAAACATTTTTATTCTTAAAATAATAGGCAACAGCTGCTATATTAGAACTTTTTTCCCCTTTATCGTTAAGAAATATTTTCTGATAAACGGATTCATATTTATTAGAGGCCCCAGTAATAAAAATGTCATTTCCACTACCATATTTCCCCCCGATTTTTACCCAGCCGTTAAAATCAGATTGAGATATTTTGTCAGCAATAACATTGAGCGACGGGACGTCAGTTAATGTAAAGGCTTTCAGAGTTATAGTCGAGTACCCATCAACGTGATTATAAGCAACCAATATCCCCTTTTGCGGAGACGTTTCCATCAGCCAGTCTGGCTGACCTTGGATTGAACACTTGTAGCGTGAACTGACAAATGTATTATCCGATTCTGCAGAAACGATAGTTGAAAGAAATAAAAAAACAATAAACAAACTAAGAATGTGTCTTTTCATGCTCATAATCATCACCTATTAGACATTGAATTTAAACTCAACAATATCCCCATCATTCATAACGTATTCTTTGCCCTCTTGCCGTATTAAACCCTTCTCTTTCGCTTTCGCATAGGTACCGGCAGCAATAAGATCATTATAAGATACGATTTCTGCTTTAATGAAGCCACGCTCAAAATCAGTGTGGATAACACCGGCGGCGGCAGGCGCTTTTGATCCGGTATGAATGGTCCAAGCCCTTGTCTCTGTTGGCCCTGAAGTCAAATAAGTCTGCAAATTAAGTAATTGGTAACTTAATCGTATTAACCGTTTAAGCCCTGATTCATTTAAGCCTAATGACAAAAGATATTCTTTGCCCTCTTCATCGGTAAGCTCAGCCAGCTCGGCTTCTATCTTACTAGAAATGGCAATAACTTTATCGTCACTTTTTTCAGCATATTCTTTCACACGTTTAAAAAACGGATCTGATTCATAAGTAAGAATAGAATCTTCTGCTATATTAGCCACATATATAACTGGTTTTTCGGTAAGAAAATGGAGTTCCTTAATCAGTTCCTTTTCTTTGTCGGTCAATTCCAGGTACCGGATAAGCTTATTATCATCCAGGTGTTTCTTAATTTTTTCATAAACTTCCATTCTAGCTATTTCTTGCTTGTCACCAGACTTAATTTTTTTGCTCTGTCCTGATAATCGTTTCTCAATAGTAGCCAAGTCAGCGAACAATAATTCCAGCTCAATAATCTCTATATCGCGTACAGGATCAATACTTCCGTCGACGTGGATAATATCATCGTCCTCAAAGCATCTTACAACATGAAGTATAGCTTCAACTTCTCTGATATTTGCTAAGAATTGGTTGCCAAGCCCTTCGCCCTTATGAGCCCCTTTAACCAGTCCTGCAATATCAACAAACTCGATAGATGCCGGAACTGTTTTTACTGAATTATTAATTTTACCTAATACTTCTAGGCGTTCATCCGGGACAGCTACCACGCCGATATTCGGATCAATGGTACAAAAAGGAAAATTGTTTGCTTTCGCACCTGCCTTAGTTATGGCATTAAACAACGTGGACTTTCCAACATTTGGTAATCCAACTATACCTAAAGATAATCCCATTTCACTATGTCTCCTTAATTATCAGAAAACTGAGGTATCGTTTCAGACAGCATCGTTTCCATTTCTGGCTTACTATCCAACTCAGAATCTTCTTTAGTGTCGACGTTGTCTTCAATAACTCTTGTGAAGTCGACTACCTTATCACCTTCATCGAGTTTTTGTATTCGTACGCCTCGAGCTGCTCTGCGTTGTTTGGAAATCTTACTTACGCTTTGCCTTGAAACAGTTCCATTTTGGGTTACGATAATTATTTCGTCTTCATTTTCTACAACCTGGACTTTTGCTACATAATCAGCAGGCTTCTTGCGTAAAGTAATTGCCCTTAAGCCTGAACCGCCTCTTCTTTGCAGCCGATATTCAGATAAGCGTGTTCTCTTTCCGATACCACTTTCACCCACAATCAGGATATCATGATCTTCCTTGAGAACATCCATGGTCACTACTTTGTCAGTAGGTTTCAACAATATACCTCGAACACCACGAGTAGCTCGACCAAGTTCACGGACATCGGTTTCGCTAAATCTGATAATCATTCCGTTTCGAGTGGCCATCATCACTTCCATACTGCCATTCGTATGCTTGACCCACTGTAAATCGTCACCTTCATCCAAATTGATTGCAATAACTCCATTACTTCTTATATTTTTAAATTCGTTGATCTTCGTTTTCTTAATGACGCCTTTTACGGTCGCCATTATGAAATAGTCTTCTGTTTCAAAACTGGTTACATCAACGGCGGCGGTCACTTTCTCACCTTCGTCTAAACTGATAAGATGAGAAATGTGTAAACCTTTTGCCAATCTACCGGCTTCCGGTATCTTATATGCTTTGAGCCAATAGACTTTTCCTTTACTGGAAAAGCACATGAGATAATCATGAGTCGAAATAACAAAAACGTTCTCAATCAAATCATCTTCTCTAGTTGACATGCCGGCGATACCCCTGCCGCCACGCAACTGGCTTCTAAAGGTGTCTAAGCTCACTCTCTTCACAAAGCCTTGCTTCGTAAGGAAAATAGCTACTTTTTCCTGAGCTATTAAGTCTTCTTCATCCATATCAATCATTTCATCACTAAAAGAAGTCCTTCTCTCATCGCCATATTTAGCTTTAATTTCCAGTAACTCAGCTTTAATAATTTCCATCTTTCTGAGTTTTCTCGCTAAAATATCTTCGAGATCTATGATAACAATTAGCAAAGCATTATATTCTTCTTCAATTTTATCTTGTTCGAGTCCGGTTAATTTCTGCAATCTCATATCAAGGATTGCATTGGCCTGTAATTCTGATAATGAGAACTTGGCCATTAATCCTTCCCGAGCAACATCAACCGTTTCAGATCCTCTGATAAGAATTATAACCGCATCGAGATTATCAAGGGCTATACGTAATCCTTCAAGGATGTGTGCCCTAGAACGAGCTTTGTCGAGTTCAAATTGTGTTCTTCTCGTGATTACTTCTTCCCGGTGATCAATGAAATGCTCAAGCATCTGCTTAACGTTGAGCTGCTTAGGAACTCCTTTGACCAGCGCAACCATATTTGCTCCGAAGGTTGTAAACATCGGCGTATGCTTATACAGCAAATTCAATACAACCTGGACATTCGCATCCTTCTTGAGCTCGATACAAATACGCATACCTTTTCTATCGGACTCATCGCGAAGATCCGAAATATCTTCGATCTTTTTATCCTTTACAAGATCTGCTATCTTAATTATTAATTGTGCCTTATTAACCTGATATGGAATCTCGTCAACGATAATTGATTCTCTGCCTTTTTTCCCTCTCGTCTCTTCCACATGCACTTTGGCTTTGACTCTAATGAGTCCTCTGCCGGTCATATAAGCATCGTATATTCCACGAGTTCCGCAGATTTCTCCTCCAGTTGGAAAATCAGGTCCTTTGATAAATTGAGTTAGCTCGTCAATTGACGAAGCAGGATTATCAACTAAATGCACTATACAATCAACAACCTCACAAAGATTATGAGGCGGAATGTTTGTTGCCATACCTACCGCTATACCTGACGTACCATTAATCAGAAGATTAGGTAGTTTCGCAGGAAGAACAGCCGGCTCTTCCAGAGATTCATCAAAGTTAGGCACCATGTCAACGGTATTTTTATCGATATCAGACATCATTTCCATGGCTATCTTGGCCATACGAGCTTCCGTATAACGCATAGCCGCGGCATTATCTCCATCTACCGAACCAAAGTTTCCTTGACCATCGATAAGCGGATAACGCAAGGAAAACGGTTGCGCCATACGGACTAAGGAATCATACACGGCGGAGTCACCATGCGGATGGTACTTACCTAAAACGTCACCGACAACTCTCGCAGATTTTTTGTACGGCTTTCCGGAAGTCATCCCCTGCTCGTTCATACCAAACAGAATTCTTCGGTGAACCGGTTTCAGTCCGTCCCGCACATCGGGCAACGCTCGACCTACAATAACACTCATGGCATAATCTATATAAGAAGACTTCATTTCATCTTCAATATTGATCATTCTAATCTTTTCAAATAAACCGTCTTGATTAATCAAGATTATTCTCCTTCCTAAATATCAAGCCATCGTACGTTTCTGGCATATTTTTGTATAAAATCTTTTCTTGGTTCTACTTCGCTCCCCATAAGGATCGTAAAAATTTCATCGGCTTTTTCAGCATCTTCCAGATTAACTTTAAGTAACGTTCTTACATCCGGATTCATGGTAGTATCCCACAGCTGTTCAGGATTCATTTCTCCTAAACCTTTATATCTCTGGAGTCCGATTCCTTTGTTGACTTTTTTATCTATAAAATCCATAAGATCTTTAAGCGTTTCTATCAATTGTTTCTCTTCACCGGTCATAATCGTATATGGAGCATTGTTCTTTTCATTAATTTCCTTGTACATGGTAATTATGTGTTTAATTTCTTGAATATCCATTCTTTCATCCAGGATTAATTGGCCAAATAATCGCTCTTCAGGTTCTTTAAACAATTTCTCTAAATCAACCTGGTTTTTGGTAGGTTGTTCAGTGGGGGTTGTATCAAATAAAGAAGGGGTAATCGAAATTTGACCTATTGTCTCTGCTTTTATTCTCATTTTAATATCGAGAAATTTATCCATATTAACAACATCAATTGCAGATTCAAACTCCTTTAGATTATAACTATGCTCTTCCAGGAGCTGCAAAAATTTATTGTATTCATTTATTCTTTCTAAAAAGTCAAGAATCTCTTTTTTCTTATACACATAAGTTTCTTCCCGGGAGGAAACCGATACATTATCTAAGCTGAGTTCGCTGATGACTTTTTTCTTTTCTTCTTCGTTATAGGCATAGATCTTTGAACTGCCTTTTTTAATTAAATACAGCGGCGGTTGTGCTATGTAAAGGGTCCCGGCTTCTATCATAGATTTAGCGTAACGATAGAAAAACGTAAGGAGTAATGTTCGGATATGCGCACCATCAACATCTGCATCGGTCATGATAATAATTTTGTGGTATCTAAGTTTACTGAGAAGAAACGCTAAGGCTTTTTCGTCGTTCTCTTCTCCACCTTCAGCAGTTTCTTCATTTACATTTCCGAGCTTAGCGATTATCTCCGGTCCAATAGCAGTAATCATTGATTTAATTTCTTCATTCGCCAAGATTTTGTCGATACGTGCTTTCTCAACGTTAAGTATCTTTCCTTTAAGCGGCAGGATTGCCTGAAAGTTCCTGTCCCTGCCCTGTTTTGCCGAACCACCGGCTGAATCTCCCTCAACCAGATATATTTCACATTTTGAAGGGTCTCTTTCTGAGCAATCCGCTAACTTACCCGGGAGAGTGGTACTTTCCAGGGCAGTCTTTCTTCGTGCAAGGTCCTGGGCTTTTCTTACGGCTTCTCTTACTCTGAGTGCTGCGAGCCCCTTATTGATAATAGCTTTTGCGCCATTAGGATCTCTATCAAAGTAATTAGACAATCCTTCATCAACAATAGAATCAACAATACCCCTCACGTCGCTGTTGCCAAGTTTTGATTTGGTCTGGCCTTCAAATTGGGGATTAGCCAGCTTAACACTTACGATTGCGGTAAGACCTTCCCGCACATCATTTCCAGAAAGGCTTTCATCACCTTTGAATATCTTATATTTTTTTGCAAACGAATTAAGTGAGCGGGTTAGTGCGGCCCTAAACCCAGAAAGATGGCTTCCGCCCTCTTTCGTCTTAATATTATTTGCAAACGAAAGAATCAATTCATCATAATAATCTTTATTATATTGCAGGGCTATTTCAACCTCGACTCCGTCTTTTTCTTTATTAATATAAACCGGTTTTGAAAGAATCGGTGCTTTCCCTTCGTCTAAATGTTCAACATAGGAAATAACTCCGCCTTCATAATTATAGACTTCTTCTTCTATGGCTTCTCCTCGTTTATCTCGAAGAATTATCTTGATTCCTTTATTCAAATACGCTAATTCACGAAGCCTGTATTTCAAGATTTCGAAATCATAGACATAAGTATCAAAAATAGTCCTGTCAGGTTTAAAAGTCACCCTAGTTCCGGTACCTGCATACTTAAAGGTGACTACATCAGGTTCTTTTGGGATTCCTTTTTCGAATGTTTGAGTATACCTTTTACCATCACGGAAGACTTCGACTTCGAATTTTTCGGAGAGCGCATTAACGCATGAAATACCTACCCCGTGAAGTCCACCGGATACCTTATAGCCTTCACCCTCGAACTTACCTCCGGCATGAAGTACCGTAAGCACAACTTCAGCAGCAGGTCTGTTTTTATCTTTTTGGATATCAATTGGGATTCCTCTCCCGTTATCAATAACCGAAATAATATTGTCTTCACCGATAATAACTTCTACCTCTGTACAGTACCCGGCTAAAGCCTCATCAATACTATTATCTACTGCTTCCCACACAAGATGATGAAGGCCTGTTTTGTCTGTTGACCCGATGTACATGGCAGGTCTCAATCTCACTGCTTCCAAACCTTCTAATATTTTTATTTGTGAAGCATCATAATGTAATTCACTCATAATTATTCCTTTCTCTCGTCTTTACACTTTTGTATAATCAAAAATATATCTAATTACCTTTATTCGATCTCTTAAACAATCGTTTACCATTTTCATAAATGACAGAATAAATACTTTTCCCGATTTTCTGTTTTATAATCTCATCAGTAATGTACTGAGGCTGTAACGCGGACGTTAGCATCACATAACAATTAATCTGTTCTTTTATATGTTCTTTTAGCCGGTTATCGCCTTCATTGACAAATACGGCCGTCTTTTTTCTAATCTCTTCGATTTTATTAAGCTTATAATTTTCTTTTACTCTATAGAAAAATGAATCGTTCATAGTCCTGTCAGTTTTTTGAAAATCTTCAAATTTTGTCCACGGAGCTTCCCTTAGATAGCGGAGTATTCTTTGTTCTTTTTCTTGATTGCTAATGGAATAACAAGTCGGACAAATTCTTCCTCGTGTTTTACATAATATCCCGCACTTTTCGCACGGTTTCCAACCACTTCGTAGTTTAGTATTTTTTAATAGTTGATCTTTAGAATAAATTCTGTTAATTTTCCAGCAAAGTTCTTCATTTATCCCCTCTTCATTATCCCTCAAAAGCTCTTTTTTTTCAACATCTATTGAATATTTTTCAGAAGGTGATGATTCTTCAGAAAGTTCGTCAGTGCCTAAAATTTCAGATTTTAATTTTTTAATATCTTGAAGTGATGTTGTGCGAAAGCGAATATCTTTTATGGAACTATTTTTGAAAACCTCTTTAATCTTCTTAATGAGGTGAGGTTTGAGGATCGTAAGTTGATTTGACCATACCGGACTGCACGTTAAAATATAGATCGTTGTACCTGAAACTTTTTCTACATACGTTTTATCAGATATATCTTTATTAACAATTCTTGACCATTGCTTATTCCAAAATAATAATTCGTAAGCTTTTTTTAATGTGTCATTCGATTCGATTATTTTTCTTATCGCGCTACTTAGATCGTTCAATTAAGTACCCTTGATCACTTCACCTTGATTTATACTAAAAATAGTTGCCGCTTTTACAACTACTTCCTGGTATCTTTTCAAATCAGTTGTCGTTATAATGATTTGAGCTTTTTTTATCAGTTCTTCAAATAATTTATGTTTTCTCTTTAAATCTAATTCTAATAAAACATCATCAAAAAGTAAAACAGGGTATTCACCTGTATTTTCTCTGATATATTCAACTTCAGCATATTTAAGACTTAAACTCACCAATCTTTTCTGACCTTGGGACGCATATAACTTGGCTTCTTTATCATTTAGTTTTAATAACATATCATCCCTATGCGGTCCACAGGATGTCGTTCCTAAAATTATATCCATTTTTAAAGAGCTTTTAATCTTTTGTTGAAAAATGTGTTTATACTCTTGAGCTGTATATTTGTCTTTTCCGCCAATACCAGAATAGTATTCGATTGTGAGCTGCTCTTGATAATCACTAATATAACTATAAAATTTATTCGCTTTTTCTTCTATTGATTTGATTGCCTGTAAACGTTCGTTAACTATGGTATACGAGAGGTTAACAAGCTGCTCATCCCACATATTAAGCATGTCTTCTTTACACTTCTGCTTACTTATATCTTTGAGTGTTTTATTTCGTTGCTTCAGCACCTTATAATAATCACTTAGCAAAACTGCATATGATGGCTTAACCTGAGAAACAAAAATATCAATAAATTTTCTTCTATCTATTGGAGAACCGCAGACTATATCAATATCTTCCGGCGAAAAAAGAACAACATTAAAATATCCAAGCAGTTCGGTAGCTCTCTTGATTCTTTTTCCATTAACATGAATCTGCTTATTATTATCATTCATCACCTGAATATTAAAAAAATTATTCCCTCGTAAACTCTCTGCTCGCAATGAAACCAGAGCATGGTCCTCTTGAAACTTAATTAGCTCATTATTTTTTTGGATTCTATGTGATTTTGAGGTAGCAATAAGGAAAATTGCTTCAAGAATATTCGTTTTTCCTTGAGCATTAAGTCCAACCAAAATATTTATATATGGATCAATATCTATTTTAGCTTTTGAATAATTTCTAAAATTCTCTAGCTCTAAGCTTTTTATAATCATTATTGGCATATATGGGCGGCATAACACCGCCCTATTACTTTAATTACATTCGACAATACTCTATCTGTTGTCCGTAGTTCTTATCGGCATTATAACATACAGATAACTTTCTTTTCCCTCAGGTTTTATTACGCCTGGATTCAATGTACCGGAAAAATTAAGCGATACCTTTTCATCACTCACTATCTTAAGCACATCAATCAATAAACGTACATTAAACGATATTTGTGTTTCTGAATCGCCACTCATATCGACATCAATCAATTCAGAGAATTCACCTACATCCGGAGTTCTAGCAGTGATTAGTAATTTGTTATTTGAAAGCTCTAATTTGATAATATTTGCGCTTGAACTGGCAATAATTGAACAACGCTCTGCTGCTTCTAGAAAGTTTTTCCTGTTAATCAAAAGTTTTGTTAATGAAGATTTTGGAATGACTTGGTTAAAATCTGGAAATTGCCCCTGTATAATTCTTGTAACGAGATAATTATTTTTATAAGTAAATGCTACTTGATCTGAAGAAAAATTAAGGACCATATTATCTTCTTCGTTCGTTTGTATAATCGACGCAACTTCATTCAATGCTTTTGTAGGTATAACGAAATTAATAGGATTAGTTACCGCCTGCTCAATTTCTCCTTCTTTTAAAGCCAGTCTATAGCCATCGGTAGATACCATTCTGAATTTTTCTTTTTGTTCAGGATTATAACCGAACTGAAAATAAACACCATTCAAAATATGCTTGCTTTCATCTAAAGAAACAGAAAAAATAACCTGTCTTATCATTTCTTTAAAATGCATCGCATTAATAGTAATATTTTCTCCATCTGTTACTTTGTTGAGCATAAGAAATTCATCTGCTGCCAGACCATGAATATTAAATTTTGATTGCCCGCAGTTAATTTTGATTACCTGATTATCAAATATCTCTATATTTACTTCTGCATCCGGTAGTTTTGACACGATACTGCCTAAGGTTTTTGCAGGAGCTAAAATTTTACCTGCGGAAAGAATTGTAGCTGGTATTATTACTTCAATACCTATTTCTAAATTATTAGAGGCTAATTTTATTCCATTCACTGTTGTTTCAATTAATATATTACCAATAATTGGTAAAGTGCTTTTTGTTCCTACGGCTTTTTCTACAATTTGTACGGCCTTCGCTAAATCCTCTTTTTGACAACTAAATTCCATTTCTTATCTCCTTCTTGTTTAATTTATACTTTTTAGTAGTCTATAGTAATGTCGGTTAATATGTGGATAACTTTCTAAGGTTCATATGTTTACTACGTTTGTTTAATAAAGACATTGTTTATATCTTATGGAATAACTCTATAACAATCAACATCCTTTTCATAATAACAAATTATTAACAAAATATCACCAGGTTATCTACAAGACTTATTAGATAATGTTAGTAACTTAGATTCTTCCTAATTTTGTTAGAATATCTTTAAAAGAATTCTTTGTTACTTCATCAATTTCTAACATTTCTTTTACTTTATCGCACGCATACATAACGGTAGTGTGGTCCCGACCTCCAAAGCTTTTGCCGATATTAGGCAGTGAGGTATTTGTCAGGTCTCGTGCCAGGTACATCGCTATTTGTCGATACATAGCCAGATCCTTGGTACGTGTTTTTGAGCACATATTATCTACCGTAATATTAAAATACGAGGCTACAGTTTTCTTAATAAGATCGATTGTTACCGGTTTGTTCTGTTTCGGTATGATGATATCTTTAATGACATCGCTTGCGAGTTCAATACTTATCTGACTATTAATTAACGAGGCATAAGCTATTATTCGTATAAGTGCGCCTTCCAGCTCACGGATATTCGAAGGAATTTGGGTCGCAATAAAATTAAGGACATTAATTGGAATCTCTAAACCTTCCAGTTCGGCTTTCTTTTTTAGAATAGCTATCCTGGTTTCAAGCTCCGGAGCCTGAATATCTGTCGATAAACCCCAATCAAACCGGGATTTTAACCGGTCCTCTAGCGTCGGTATGTCTTTGGGCGGGCGATCAGAGGAGATGACAATTTGTTTGTTATATTCATGCAAAGAGTTAAACGTATGGAAAAACTCTTCTTGTGTTCTTTCTTTTCCAGCTAAAAATTGGATATCATCAATTAGGAGGACGTCTATATTCCGATATTTTTCCCGGAATTTAGCGGTTTTATCATCCCTTATGGCGTTGATTAATTCATTTGTAAATGTTTCTGACGATACATAGAGAACATTTATATCTGGATTATTTTCCATGGCTTTCATGCCGATAGCATGCATAAGATGGGTTTTTCCTAAACCTACCCCACCATAAATGAACAATGGGTTATAGGCTTTTCCCGGAGCCGACGAAACTGCAATCGTGGCAGCATGGGCAAATCGATTTGATTGCCCGACAACAAATGATTCAAAAGTATACTTACTATTTAGGTTGGAGCTACTTACTTTCATTGCAAGAGAATTGCTGGCATTATTGTTGTTTCGGTTGTGATACTCTGAACTGGAGTTTGCTTTGGTTTCATTGGTACGGCGCTCTTCTTCCA
Organism: Candidatus Margulisiibacteriota bacterium; assembly: GCA_003242895.1. Lineage (NCBI taxonomy): Bacteria > Bacillati > Candidatus Margulisiibacteriota > Candidatus Margulisiibacteriota bacterium. The sequence continues at coordinate 33,138 of QKMY01000063.1, read as the reverse complement.
CCGACACGGTTTCCAAACTTTTCTTAGCTTCAGAAGAAACCTGAAAATCTACCATCACACTAATAAAGAAGGCATTTTTGATGGTACTTTTTATTAATAGTTCAACACGCTCTTTTAGCCAGTTTTTTGTAAACTCATTTGGAACGCCAATAACTAAAACTCCATCATTAAAGGAAATGGGTTGAGCTGTCGTTTTGAACGTTTCAAACCCGGGGGTACTAAGATTTTTTCTTAGAGAAGCAATGAGCTCCTGCCAAATGTCTTCGATAGAATAATCAGTAATCAAGATGAAAGTGGCTCCTTAATAATTAACGCTTTTCACAACAATGCTTTTTACAGTTATTAACAATGCTTGTGGATAACAGAAATAATCCTTAATTATAATAATAATGATAATTACAATGAAAATTCATTAAATTGTCTAAAGAATAAAGTTAAAACAAAGTGAATGAAATCCGCGTATTTGCTGGTTATATTGAATTTATTGTTGTTTATCCACATGTTTTCCACAGGTTTCTAATAAAGTTATTCACAGCTGTAAGGTTAAGTTTAGCAGAATCGGAGTGTTTTTTCAATTATTTTTTTACATATATATGATAAATTTTTGATCTTTTTTTTTGAGACCACGCAATAATGTTTATGCTGACAGCATTGATTCTTTTAATTAAGGATATTTATATTGAAAAATTTTCAATTATTTCTTACCTTCGATAATTTCCATTAATTTAGGGGAAAAAAGCTTTTTGTATTTACTTACTTGACCAGATGCTAGTTTTTAATTAATATATTACGAAGCATTCAGGAGGATTGAAAATTATGAAAATGAATATGAAGCAAAAATCAAGAAAACGAAAAAGAGTACATGGTTTCAGAGCAAGAATGAAAACAAATGGTGGACAGAATATTATAAAAAGCCGACGATCTAAGGGTAGGTATCAGTTAGCGGCCTAATAATATACTGTAATCATAATGTAATTAGGAACTAAAATAGTTAACATAAAAAAATTACTCAAAAAAGAAGAAATTGACCTTGTATTCGAAAAAGGAGAAAAGATAGTTTCACCTTTTTTTGTTTGCTATCTTTATAGAGCTGATCAGGTTGATCTGATAGACTATCTTATAATAGCCAGCAAAAAAGTCGGCATAGCAGTCAAAAGAAACAGAGCTAAAAGAATCCTTCGAGTAATGGTAAATAATACAAAAGATTTTTTAGTTAGTCGTAATGTTAAACATATTATTTTAATTGCCAGAAAAGACATTTTAAAGAAAAAATCAACAGAGTTAGTGGATATGGTTTTAAAAAAATTAGAGAGGATCGGGGGATGAACGTTAATTATTTAACGAAAGTCATTATAAAACTGATCAGTAGTTATCAATTAATTTCTTCTTACTGGCCTGCTCGATGCCGTTTTTATCCAACTTGTTCACAATATGCTAAAGATTCTTTTTTTAAATATGGATTATTAAAAGGGTTTAATCTAACAATAAAACGATTATCCAAGTGCCACCCATTTCATCCGGGTGGAATCGATCCTGTTATGTAATAGAGGTTAATTATGCATCCGATCCAATTTCTTATCGAAAATTTAATGCTACCATTATTAAAACTGTTCTACTCTGTCAGTCATAGTTATGCGTTTGCAATAATGATTCTTACTCTCGTGGTTAAAATAATATTTTATCCGCTTAATAAGAAGCAATTTATATCTATGAAAAAAATGTCAGAACTACAACCTATGTTTAAGAAAATTCAAGCTAAGTTTAAAGACGAACCCCAGAAAATGCAGGCTGAAATGATGAAACTATACAAAACTAATGGAGTGAATCCATTAAGTGGGTGTCTTCCATTGTTGATTCAGTTACCTTTTTTAATAGCCTTATTTTATACTCTTACAAGCCCAGCTTTTCAAAATATGCTGGCTGTATCTTCAGCAAATGCAACATTTCTTTGGATCAGTAACTTAGTAAAACCGGATCATTTTTATATTTTACCGGCGCTTTTAGGTATTAGTACCTGGTTATCACAGAAGACGATGACGGTTGATCCGCAACAGGCAAAAATGTTTATGTTTATGCCGTTCTTAATGGTAATTATTAGTTTGAATTTCCCCGCTGGAGTACTTATTTATTGGAATTTATCACAGATTCTAACTATTGCCCAGCAAGTATATATGAATAAAAAATACGAAAAAACAAAGATTGCTTAAACAGTGAATGTTTGAAAGGAGTAAGTGTAAATGGCAAAAGGATTTTTTGGGATTTTTAGTAAAAAGGCAGAGGGAGAGGTTCCTGTAAAGTATGAACCGGACGTAGAAGATATTCCGGAAAATGTTAGAGATCTAAATAACAGAGATAAGAATGAAAGGTATCCTGAAGAGATTGCGAAAATTAAAGACTTATTACAGGAAATACTTGATGAAATGGGATTTGTCTCTGTTGTTAAAATTGTTAATTTTAAAGACGATGAAATAGAAATGGAAATCAAGAGTGAAGATACCGGAAGGATTATCGGTAAAGAAGGCGCGACGTTAAATGCACTTCAACTTTTAATGAGAAATGTTCTCAATAAGGGGCATGAAAAAAAATATAATCTGATTCTTGATTCAAATCAATATAGAGAAAAACGAATTAATAATTTGGAGATCAAAGCAAACAAAGCAGCAAAAATGGCTTTAATTGAAAATATAGAGGTACCTATGGGACCAATGTCTGCATCAGACCGTAGAATAATTCACCTGACATTGGAGAATAACAGACGTATCCGAACTTTTAGCCGTGGTGAGAAAGATAACAGACAAGTTATTATAGCTCCGAATAAAAATACAAATAGCGTATACTCTGACAGGGATTATTAACCCCGGGTATTATCAACAAATGTATATACAGGATACAATTACAGCTATTGCGACTGGTTTTGGAGTTGGTGCTATAGGTATAATTAGAATATCTGGCAAAAATGCTTTTAATATTATTGAGCGGCTGTCATTCCTAAAAAAAGCAGCAATAAAGCCAAATACTTTAAATCTATGTTATATAACCAATCCTCTCTCACAAAAAACAATTGACCAAGTACTCATTAGTTATATGCCTGGGCCAAGGTCATTCACAGGTGAAGATGTTATCGAAATTAATTGTCATGGCGGCAGGGTTGTTCTCAATTCAATAATTGAATTGATATTGAATGAAGGTGCCCGTTTAGCCGCTCCTGGAGAATTTTCAAAAAGAGCTTTTCTTAACGGAAAAATTGATCTCGTTCAAGCAGAAGCTATAATGGACTTAATATCTGCTAAAACTGATGCTGGTGCTGCGATTGCTCTTGGGCAGATGCAGGGTACGCTGTCTCTCCGAATTAAGGCACTTAGGGTGCAATTGCTTAATGTTCTGTCGGAGATTGAAGCAACAATAGATTTCCCAGAGGATATGGCTAGTGAAGTTCTTAGTAAATATGAAACAATTCTTGAAAATTCTTTAGGAGAGGTAGAAAACTTACTCAAACATTCAGACGAAGGACAGATTTATCGAGAAGGTATTTCCGTAGCCATTGTCGGCCTTCCAAATGTAGGTAAATCAAGCTTATTAAATTATCTTCTAGGTACTGAAAGGGCTATTGTCTCTGAAATTCCAGGGACAACGAGAGACACAATTGAGGAATTTTGCAATATTGACGGCGTTCCGTTTAAAATTATTGACACTGCAGGAATTCGCGAGATATCAAACAAAGTTGAGGTAGAAGGTATTCGTCGTTCTCGTCAAACTATTGAAATGGCTGACCTTGTTTTATGTGTGGTAGATTTATCTACAGAAATGCAAGCTGACGAAAAGGAAATATTAGCATTAATTATCGAAAAAAATAAAAAATGTATTATTGTAGGCAATAAATATGATTTATTATCAAATCATAGGAAACTGAATATTGAGAGAAAAGCTGATGTTATCATCAGTCTTGTAGAAAAAACAGGGCTAGAAAACTTAAAAAAAATATTGCTCAAAAGTATCAACATCCATAATCTGCGAAATAATGAGAGTGATATTTCCGTATCAAATTCTCGCCATATTGAAAAGTTGATACATGCTAAAAATGCTTTAGAGTTAGTGCGAATTACTGCCCGGCAAAAATTGCCAATTGATTTGTGGTCCATCGATATAAGAGAAGCATTGCTTGCGCTGGGTGAAATTACCGGGGATGATATATCCGATCAGATAATAGACAATATTTTTGTTCATTTCTGTATTGGTAAATAATGTTGTAAAGATTATAAAATTAATTTATCATAAAATTGAGGATAAGAGTTATAAATATTAAGAGGGTTGTCTATTGTTAAGCAAAGAGGAAGAATTATTAGCAGAAAATTTTCTTCTAAAAAGAGCTCTATATGCCAATGACTTAAATCAGTTAATGGAAGTTCTGCGCCTGGTCAATGTAGAATCTATTGTTGAATACGATATTACTGAAGAGGGGATTAAGCTTCAGGAAGAATGGGGAGTCAGGGAAGTTTCTGAATACCACGATCGCAGCAAAATAGATCCTAATAAAGAATATAATCAACCCTTACTCAACGTTATCGGAAGCAGCGAACCTTTTTTTATTGAAAAAGGAAGTAAATATTTAAAAAGAAAAGATCAAGGGTCAATCTTTTTAATTCCTAAAATGGTGGATAACCAGATAAAGAGGATATATAAAGTTCAAAGTAAAGAGGACAATGACCTGTTTAATCCTAAAAATACCGAGTTATTTACAAATCTTATTTTGGCAGTCGTAAGGAAAAAAGAAGAAATAGATCAGCGTGAAAAATTAATAGAAATTATTAAGAATATTACAGCTAAGATGACCTTGAATGAAAGACTTAATGAAATAGTAAAAATCGTCGATAATTTAGCTTTTATCGATAAGTGCGCAATAAAGCTCTATGAAGACGGGTTACTTGTTGTTAAAGCTGTATCCGCGAATTTTAACTCTTATATAAACAACTCTACTTCTATTGAGCTGGAGAAACAAAAAGATACCGATAAGATGGCTACAAGCTCCATAGCTTTTTTTACGAAGCAACCAGTGAGTGAACAATACTTAGATCCGAATAAGAGCAAAGCTGCTGCCGAAGGTTTATTGTCTATGCTCTCGATACCCCTAATTGGTGATAATGACAGAGAGGCTATCGGTGTCCTTAATGTATTTACTGAGAAAGAGCATAATTTTAAAGAAGACGAGATTAATATTATTGAAAAGTTTGCAGATTTAGCAGCTCTTACTATAATCGAAGCAGATATATATGAAAAAAATATTAAGATGAACCAAAAATTGCAACAAGCCTTAAAAGAAAAAGAACGAACACTTATTGAGCTTGAAGAAACTCAGGGAAAGCTTGTAAAGGCTGAAAAATTAGCTGTTTTAGGTGAGATCGCTGTTAGCGTTAATCATGAAATTAATAACCCGCTCACAGCGATTATGCTTTTAGCGCAGGTTATGAAAAATAAAGTAGTTAATAATCCGGAATTACGTAGTGAAATTACTGAGCGAACGTCTACCATTATAGAATATATTTACAAAATTCAGAATACACTTGAGCAGCTTAATAAAGCTGCAAAGTCAGATAATATACTAAGTAAAGAATATGTTACCGGAACGAATATGATAGACCTTGAAGGCATGAGCCAGAAATCTTAGGCTGTAAGTTTGAGATGCATACTATTGTCATCTCAACATACTAGTGGAAACTTTCTTATTAGTAGTGATATAATCCATAACGTCTTATCAGGAAGGCATTTTTGAATCTGCAGTCCCAGGACAAGGCAAACATTGATTTTGCGGAGAGATGGCCGAGTGGTTTAAGGCGCACGCCTGGAACGCGTGTATATCGCAAGATATCTAGAGTTCGAATCTCTATCTCTCCGCCAGCTTAAAAAGCCAGAATGCTTGATTTACACTCTTAATTTCCTGAACCATTTTGTTTTTCTGTAGTGTTATTTTTCTTTTATTGATATATTTATAGTAAAGTCTTTTAGTGAATGAGAAACACTTAGGAGAATACCTAATGAAAAAACGTGCTTTTTTATTTCTTTTGGTAGTATTATCCGGATGCGGTACAACCCAAAAAGAAACTGTTGATACCGATATACGCCTGACTTCGATTAATATTTCTTCAAGCTATAAATATCCAGATAAGGTACTAATCAACTGGGATGCAATTAAAGGTGTCCGATCTTATTCTGTCTGGAGATCGACCTCAGAGAATGCAGATTATACTGAAATTGCCGCCAGTTTAAATGTTGCGCAGTGTGAAGATAGGCCTGATGCCGGAATACAATATTATTATAAAATTAAATCCCATTTTGATTTTGGGGTCATGGATTTTAGCCAGAGTTCTCTTGGGTACAGGTCATTAGCAATTACTGTCGATGATAATAATCTAGAAAACGTTATCAGAGCGCAAATTAAGAAACTTAGCGGAACAATATTTGATGGAGAATTGTGGGATATAAAAGAGGTTAATTATAGCTCCGGATATAACGATGACAAAAAGGTAGTAAGATTAGGCGGTATACAGTATTGTAAAAATGTATCCACTATTTCATTGCCGGTTAATCAGATTATGGATATAACTCCGCTTCAATCTCTCAGTAAGTTAACAAAGCTGACACTTTATCTTAATTATATAAGTAATCTCAGCCCACTTCAAGACCTTACCAGTTTAGAAGAATTAGTATTGGACGCAAATAATATTAGCTCACTTGCTCCCTTACAGTTTTTAACAAATCTGAAGCGCATATCTTTGGTAAGTAATAAAATTAGTGACATAACCCCCCTTCAAAATCTTTCAAATTTAAAGAGTTTGGATATTCGTTGGAATAACATGGATTTGCGGCCAGAATCCAGCAATAAGGCTGTTATTGATTCTCTAGTGAGTAATGGTTGTGAAGTAAATTATACAGCTGGTAATATTGTACAATAATAATTATTATTGAATTCAGTTACTTTATTGTTGCGGAAGTTTCTCTATATATTTATTAAAAAAGTCCTTGAATCTTTCGAAATTTTCTTGTTTGAAATGTGCCGTAAAGGTTCGCTTCTTCGTTTTGATTTTATCGATCAGGTCTATTTCCAGAGATTTAGCGAAGGCTATTTTCTTTAGATTCTCTTCGCTGATGTCCAATATAACATCTATTTCAAATTTTCCATCAGCTAGTTTGTCTTTTAACACTTTGTTCGAGGGACTGGTGGCATCATACGTATCATAATCAATTTTGAAATACACCTGGTAGGGTTGGCTGACATCAGGTAATTTATTTTTATTACCAATAAATTTTAAAATAAGTAAATAGGCAGACGGGGTTCCTTCGGCTTCAATTTTCTGGGCATTTAATTCAACAATAGTATTTTTAAGGTGAGATTTGTCGCCAAGAATATTTTTTTTTATCCATTCCATAAGTGGATTACCAGTATTGAGCGAGATTTTATTGCCAGACATCTCAATATTTGTAAAGGAATAGTCATCCAGCTGTTCTTGTGTAACATTAACTGTATAGGCAAAAACGGATGTGCTCAGGCCTATAACCATTATGAGGGTGAGTAATATTTTTTTCATTTATTAATAATCCTTTCCAGCGTAAGCTGAGAGCCTGTGGATACGTAACTATAATCTACAGGCGATTAAATAATGTTTGTGATAATTATTAGTTTGCTGATGGCTTGATAATTTTTCCGATGCGATTGTAATTTTTTAGAAACGGACTTGCCTTTTCTAAGGCACTCACATCCTGTCCTGCAGAATAACCTCGGTAAGTGCCATCTTTCCATTCAGGAACATTTGAAACATTGTATACATAACCATTCGCAACTATATAGGCTGCTTGTCCATCTTTACCATTGAACCTCTTTATTTCCTCAATAGTGTAAACTTTAATAATTTTTCCAACAATCGGGCAGCTTTTTAAGGCATCATAATTTTTTGAGTTTTTTTCTTTTACGTATTTTGTTACATTTTTTCCTGATTTAAAGGTCTTGGTAGTCCGAAGTGAAGAGTTACTTATATCATAAATAATATTATCTACGGCAACATAGGCGGGGTTACTATTTTGTCCATCATATTGAGCCAGTTCTTCAAGTGTAAGAATTAAGTTAGTTGGTGCTGCCTTTTCAGTACATAACACCCCACTGGTTATTATGATGAATATACCAAGTAATAATAATGTATTCTTCTTCAGAATCATATTTTGACTCCTTTTTTTGGAAATTTATATATCTATTATAAACTTTTTTATGATTATTTGTATATTCTAAGAAAGAATCTTTTTTCATACTTACAAATCTTATTCACACTGATAGAATAGAACCATGAAGCTCTTAATTCTTGTTATACGATGGATTGTCGTAATCGATTACTTTATTGATAAAGTGTTTACAAAAAGAATCATTAAGCCGCGTTACCAAGTTTCCGGGAACTGTTTGAGGTGCGGTAGCTGCTGCCAACATATTGGGTTAGCGATTAACGGTACACTTGCAAACAATCCATTTCTGTTGAAATTTATAATTTTCTATTATCAGCGGGTAAACAGTTTTAAATATGATAGGTATTTGGAAGAACAGAATGTGTTGCTATTTACTTGTCTCGAATTTGACAGTACCAAACGAATATGCAAATCACATTATTTGAGGCCGGCAATATGCCGGAATTATCCCCTGGTCCGTTATGTCGCTAAGCCGGAATTACTTCCAGGCTGCGGGTTTACAATAAAATTAAGAAAACCGTTATCTTTGGGAGATTAGTACAAGCTATAGCTTAATTCCGTATGGTATTTGTTGTGAGAGGCAGTGAAAGGTTCCCAAGCCCACTACAAGATCTGAGGCGTCAATTCCTACAATAGCTCTGTCTGGAAACAGCTTGTGCAATGTATCCAAGGCTAGTTGATCATTCGAGCAATTAAATATGGGGACTATTATTGTTTTGTTAGAAATATAGAAGTTTGCGTAGCTGGCTGGCAAACGTTCCTCTCTATGGTATACCGGATCTGGCATTTGAAGTGGAATAATCGAAAACTTCTTCCCATTCATATCCGTGAAGTGTTGCAGTCTTTCATAGTTTTCTTTTAGTGCTTCATAATTAATGTCATTTTTATTGTTCTCTATTACGGTGACTATGGTATTTTTGTTTATAAATCGTGCAATATCATCAACGTGACCGTCGGTATCATCTCCGGCCACACCATCGCCAAGCCATAAGACTTTGTGTATTCCGAGGTATTCTTTTAGATTATTCTCAATCTCAAACTTACTTAGGTGAGGATTTCGGTTTTTGTTTAGTAAGCAAGCTGTTGTAGTTAATAATATTCCCTCGCCATTAGTGTCGATAGAACCACCTTCTAGTATTTGACCAACCCTGAATTGCTTTATTTTAAGATACTCTGCCATATAATTTGGTATATTATTGTCTAGTTCGTACGGATATTTTTCTCCCCAGGCATTGAACATCCAATTTGTTGCGGCAATATTACCGGTTTTTTTATTTTTGATGAAGATAGCGCCATGATCTCTGCACCAGGTGTCATTTGTTGGGAATATATGTGCAGATACATTTGTGGTTATTTTTTTTTGGGCCAGCCTGTTTTCAAGATCTTTTTTCATTTCCTCATTATTAACATTAATATGAACGGCTTCGCCTCGTGCTAGATGTTTGACAAATTCGAGAAACGATTCCCTGACTTTTTCAAGTTTATCAAAGAAAGATCTGGTGTTATGGGGATATGACAGCCATGTACCATAATGCAGGTCCCATTCCGGGGGCATATAGTAACCTAATTCTGATGGTTTTAAGAGTATCGTCTCTTGTGAATAATTCATAATGTTTCACCTAATCGATTTGTTTTTTAATCAATATATTTTTTCGTAATATATTCATAGCTTGAGATCCTTCGGTCTCTGAAAAAGGGCCAATGTACCCTTGTATTTTCTATTTCTGCAAGGTCTATCGGGACAACTAAAAGCTCTTCTTTATCTGAAGATGCTTTTTGTAGGATTTGGCCGGATGTGTCCGAGACAAAACTCTGTCCCCAGAACTCTATTCCCTCATTATGGTCAGGACTAGCTTCAAAGCCAACTCTGTTTATGCTGGCAACAAAGCAGCCGTTTGCGACGGAATGGGAGCGTTGGATTGTTTCCCAGGCATTATGCTGCTGTGTTCCGAACTTTATTTTATCGGAAGGTAACCAGCCGATAGCTGTTGGATAAAATAATATCTGTGCCCCCCGCAGCGCTGTTAGCCGAGCCGCTTCAGGATACCATTGATCCCAGCATATCAAAACGCCTAGTGTTGCATATTTTGTTTTGAATACCTTATATCCAAGATCTCCAGGTGAAAAATAGAACTTTTCATAATAATGAGGATCGTCTGGAATATGCATTTTGCGATATTTTCCCAGGTAAGCTCCATCGGCATCCAAAACAACAGCTGTATTATGATAGAGACCCTCGGCCCTATTTTCAAATAAGCTGGCAATTATTACGATCTTAAGTTTCTTGGCAAGGTTTGATAGGGTTCTTATTGTCTCATTATTTTCGTCGATATATTCACCGAGCTTAAAGTTGGAGTAATCTTCCGTCTGGCAAAAATAGGGTGTTTTAAATAACTCTTGGGTACAAATAATGTTTGCACCTTTGTTTGCGGCATTTTTGATTAGGGTAATCGTTTTATCAAGATTGCTTATACTATCAACAGTACAAGTCATCTGTATAAGTCCGATATTTATATTTTTTTGCATATTTTTATGCTATCCTCCGGTATGTTAAATTGTTATGTTTGGAATTTATGAGTATATGATAAAGTCGTTGGATAGTTGAATGGATTTCTCATAATTTGTCCTTTTATTTACCTAACGGGTGGTCAGCTAGTATATTCAGAAGTTATTTTATAGTTCTCCGCTCTAAAAAGCAAATGTAAATTTACTAATTCATTGATGGAAAAATGTTATTGGATAACCCTCTGCATTTTTTGTAGCTGGGGGGATAATGCAAATATCACAATGCAGTGAACGTACTGCATTCTGCATGATTAACGTGCAGTCCAACGTGTATCCCATCTGCCGTGCATTCATAAGATTCATTATATAAACAACGATCGACTTTGCAGGCACCAACTCCACCAATGGTATCGACTAACCCTCCTTTTGCCGTTGTTTTCATATACGTATCGCAAACAGGCTCAATATCTCCTACTGTTATGGCGACAGCATGACAAGTTTTTTCCTGATTATATGTGCAATCGGTCATTTCGCAATCGAGTACTTTAGGTATCATTGAATCCATCATGGTCCCTCCTTTTTATGTATCCCCCCTAGATTGGGTGCATAATATAAGATTTGAAACGAATGTCAATAAGCGTTGGTATTCTCAGCTTCTTTTTGTAATGGAGTAATTTTTTTGTGCCGAATAATTCAGGTTTTTTCTAAAGAGGTAAGTGTTATGCAATATTTGCATCCGAACAAATATGATATTTGAGTTATGTCTCGTAGAGGTAACATAAAAATATACGATTTTTCATTCTAAATACTTCTAAATTATCAGATCATAATATATTGATATGATTAAGTGCAAATAACTTGATAAAACATCTGGTAAAAAAACGAAAATAGTGGTAATAATAGAGCCATAATTAAACGTTCATAATAAATCGTCGGGGGGGGATTTTCATGAAATATGGTGTTATTTTGTTAGTTAATGGGAAAATCGAAAACGTAAACAAAGCAGATCTGCCTGTATTTGAAGAAATCGAAGGACTAATGAGGTTTTGTGAAAGAGAATATTATTCTTATTATGAGAAGAAGAGTGACATCAAAAAAAATAATTGTCCGAAAAATACAAATAAAGAGATTAAATATAGAGGTTGCTTTGATGACGATAAGCTTAAAGAAGTTATTGAGAAAACAGGAATTGTATTTAAGGTTGAAGAGGTAATCAGCGGTATTTGTGAAAATGATTTGGTTAGTATCGGGGTACTAAAGAAGCATGAATGTGGAATGTCCGCGGCAGTTGCCTATAATACTAAAATTAAGAACATCACAATTGAAGCTAATATTTATCCAATCAGTGATGCGAATAAAAACGGGTTGTTATCTCATGAGGAATTTATAAATGTTAGAAACGATCTCGTCCTCAAGTACGGGGATGAAAACTCGAAAACGAGTATTGCCACTCAAAAGGGAATAAAAATCACCATAACAAAAGCCCGGAAGAAAGTTAAAACGCGATTTGGTAATTTGAAATCAAAAAAAGCCGCCTAAAAACTGTTAACCTTTTTTGTCTTGCCTATTAAGGAGGAGTGAATTTGTTCACTCCTTTTTTTTGCTCACAAACTTTAGTGTTGATAAAGATACAAAAATGTTGGTACTATGTGGCCCGGTCTACAAAAATGTAATATTCTGACCTTTTTTCTACCCTGGTTTTATAAGAAATTCCTTTTTTTATCCTTGATCTGAAAGATTGGCAGGGAAATTGTTTGTTTAGGAGAAGAACCAGGAATTAGTTAATTCTCAATTCATGATAAAAAGGAGGCGAAATATCGAAAAGACAGAGGGTTTATTAGCATAATATTTTTGGAGGTGAAAAATGAAAGGATTATTAAGAAAAATAGTAGTGACAATGATATTTAGCATGAGTTCGATGGCTGCGTTTGCAGCAGATGTACCTACAATCGATACCGGGGATACTGCTTGGGTTTTAATTGCCTCTGCGTTAGTAATGCTTATGACTCCGGGGTTAGCATTTTTTTATGGGGGATTGGTTCGAAGAAAGAATATGCTTAGCGTTCTTATGCAATGCTTTATGATATTAGCAGTAATAAGCTTGCAATGGGTGTTGTTTGGGTATAGTTTATCATTTGCACCTGGAAACGGCTTTATCGGCGGATTACAATGGCTTGGGCTGAATGGAGTGGAGTTATCTCCCTATTCTGATTATTCTGCAACGATACCCCATCAAGCGTTTATGATATTTCAAGCTATGTTCGCAATTATTACACCAGCTTTAATTATCGGTGCGTTTGCTGAAAGAATGAAATTCTCAACTATGGTAGTATTCACACTTCTGTGGTCTACCCTGGTATACGCGCCGGTTGCACATTGGGTCTGGGGAATTGGCGGCTGGTTAAGGAATTTAGGTGCACTGGATTTTGCAGGCGGAACTGTTGTACATATTAATGCCGGCATTGCAGCACTGGTTTGTGCGCTCGTTATTGGAAAGAGAAAAAACTATAAAAACCATCCTACTCATCCACATAATTTGCCGTTTTCTGTCCTTGGAGCTGGGTTATTATGGTTTGGCTGGTTTGGGTTTAACGCAGGAAGTTCCTTAAGTGCAAATGGACTTGCCGTAAATGCGTTTGTAGTAACTAACACAGCTGCAGCTGCAGCCGCGCTAAGCTGGGCTTGTATTGAATGGTTTTTTGCCGGCAAACCAACTATGCTTGGTACTATAACCGGTGCTGTTGCCGGGTTGGTTGCAATAACTCCTGCTGCTGGTTTTGTTAATATAATGGGTGCGATTGCGATCGGGCTGATGGTTAGTGTGATATGTTACGTATTTGTAGGTATTATTAAACCCAAGCTGGGATATGATGATACTTTAGATGCTTTTGGTGTTCATGGTATTGGTGGTATATGGGGAGCGCTGGCAACCGGACTATTTGCGACAAAAGCAGTTAATTCTGCAGGCGCAGATGGATTGTTTTATGGTAATGCACATCAATTTATAGTTCAATTAGAAGCAGTTGCCATTACAGTGGCCTTCTCGTTTGTCGTGACGTTCGTTATACTCAAAGTGCTTGATATGATAATGGGCGTTCGAGTTTCTGAGAATGATGAACTGTTAGGGCTTGATCTATCACAACATAATGAACGTGCTTATACATTAGTCGAATAGGGAGGTGTATTAATGAAATATATAATAGCAATTATACAGCCACATAGGTTGGAAGAAGTAAAAGAAGCATTATATGATGAAGATGTAAATCTCATGACTGTCAGTGAGGTGCTGGGGCATGGACGTCAAATGGGCGTGACTGAAGTTTACCGGGGAATTAAGGAAAGCGGCAATTTGCTTAGAAAGCTTAAGTTAGAAATTGCGGTTAATGATAATTATGCCGATAGGACAGTAAAGGCAATTATCAAGGGAGCAAAAACAGGTGAGATCGGTGATGGAAAGATCTTTGTGTTCGATATGGAAGAATGCATAAGGATAAGGACCGGAGAAAAGGGATCTGTAGCAATAGGATAATAAGTTAATAATAGTTTCACATAAAAGGGGGCATATTATATGCCCTCTTTTTAGTCGATGCAAAATTCATATTCCTGATTGGTTAATTTTGCTATCTCTTGCATAATATTACTCACTAAAAAGTCGTCATTATGAGAGCCTTTGACTATCTGTTCATAATATAACGGGGTTCCAATATCAATTGAGCAGCTAAATCTTCTTGGGATAATGCACGAGGGTGGGAGCACTTCATAGAAGCCATTTAATCCTACCGGTACGATTGGGACTTTAGATAGCTTCCATAATTTTACAATTCCAGGATATCCTTTTAATAATTTACCTGTTCGCGAACGAGTACCTTCTGGAAATATTCCTATGATACCAGAATCTTTTTTGAGGACTCTAAGAATTTCTTTTATACTGCTTTTGTCTACTTTTTCTTGATTTAAGCAGATAGCGTTTCCATATTGCATTAGCAGATTAAAAAAGTATGAAGTAAAAAGTTTTTTTTTGGCTACAAAATATATCTTTTTTTTGTAATTTCTTTTAAAAATATCATATACAAACATCCAATCCATATAACTTTCATGATTAAATGCCAGAATACATGGTCCGTTAGGTAGTTTTTCTATATGATTTACTTTTCCCTTACAAATAAAGGTGAAATAGGTCCAGACAGTTAGTTCTAATGTTTTTCCAACTAGGTTCGAAAGAATCCAATTTATTTTTGCAATCATTGTCTTATTCATTTACTAATCATTTTACGAGGTAAGCAAATTTCTCTGTTATGAGCGATATAATCTATATTCAGATAAAATAAGTTCTTGATTTTATTTGCTTGCAAAAGTATTGTCAGTTTTGTTAATTAACAAATAAATATAGCAAGGTTCTTTCAATTTATCCAAAAATCAATGTCTTATATTTTAGGCGTTTACTGTGAAAAAGTCTATATTAAACTAGTAAAGTTTATTAATTAAATATTTCATGTTATTATGTATGACAAAAAATTACTTTCTTTATCTATATTTATATTGCAATGGATGAATTTGATATATCGATTTAACTGTTAAAAGTTTGCCGTAGAATTTATAAAATAATTAACCATAATAATATTGAAAATCTTTTCAAAGGAGCGCTTATGAGAATACTTATTACCGGCGGAACTGGTTTTATCGGTAGGCATTTAATAGAAAGACTAAAAAAAAATGAAAATCATCTAATCACCGTAGTTACACGTAATAAAGGTGGCCAGGCTATCGCCGGGTGTGACATCGTTGAATGTAACCTTTTAAATCTTGATGAAGTGCTAAATCTAGAAAACAAATATGATATCGTATACCATTTAGCTTGTATTAAAGAAGAAAAATACTCTTATAATGAACTCTATCAAGCTAATGTTATTACTACGAAAAATATTTTGGAGGTAGCTGTTAAATGGAATATTAAGCAATTTATTTTTGCCAGTACTATTGGAGTCCTCGGGCCAACGCCAGCAGAAGGGGTAAAAGAAGATGCGTTATACTGTCCACAAACTCCTTATGAGAAAACTAAATGTGAAGCAGAGAAAGTAGTCTTAGAATTTAACAAAAAATACAATTTACCGATTACCATAATCAGGCCAACAATGGTATACGGAGTAGAGCCTGTATGGTTAGATGTATTTAAAAAGGTAAAAAAGGGAATCCCTGTAATGGGCTCCGGAAAGAATTATTGGCATTTAGTTTATGTTGAGGACGTAGCCGATGTATTGTTGTTGGTTTTAGGAAACAAGAAAGCTTATGGGCAGATATTTAATATAGCAGATCAGGAACCGATGACCTATGAAAATGTCTATAAGGCCTTTCGGCGTGGGCTTGGTCTGCCAGCAGTTACGACGCGTATTCCTATCTGGTTAGTTAATATTGTTGCTTTGTTTTATGAGTTTGTTTCGAGGTTTAGCAACAAGGACCCAATAATAACTCGATCGTACATCAAGCGGCTAACCAGGCAAAGACGGATAGATATTTCTAAAGCTCAAAACGTTCTTGAATATATGCCTAAATATTCATGTATAGATGGTTCAACGAAAATAATTAATGAATATCGTGAACGGGGACTTCTTTAATCAAAAAGACTTAGATATTCTTGCCGCCGGGATACAGGCTATTATGCTGTTTGGAATTCGGATTTCAAGGTCAGCCACTATGAAAGAAGATACCGACTGAATGTCAGTTAATAAGGTATTCCCATCAAATTCTAGAATAAGCTCAATATGCTTATGACAGCCAACTTGCCTTGATCGAATATTCACTAGTTTTGGGTGATCGTTACCGCTGGAACCAATTACTTGCTTGATGAGATTAAGCAGGCCAACGTCGACAATCGCTCGGTCCAATAGCTCACGAATTGATTGCCTGGCAATATGATATGCAGAGATAGGTAAATATATTGCTACCAGAAGAGAGCCCACCGGATCGATGAATAGAGACCAGGCGTAAGTTTTAAAAAGCATAGTTAAACCCAAAATAAGGATAACACAGCCATTAATAATGGTTTTGATACGATATAGTCTCCATTGCGATTCCATTATTGGGGTATAGGTTTGTTGTGCCAATTTATAATTCTGATTCCAAAACCAGGAATTGAGCGCAAAATCGTTTATTGCCAGCAGAAAGCCGAACCATAAATTACCAACAGGACTTGGATTTTGCATACGAGTCATGGCATTATAGACTATTACAAAAAATGATATAATGATAACTTCTGCGACAATAAGGCTTGCCAGGTTCTCCAGCTTGCCATATCCATAATTGTAACTTTGGTTTGTTTCCTCGCTAGACTTCCGAAAGGTAAGCCAGGACAGAAAAACAGCAAGAGTCTCGCAGCTTTTTCTGATAAGATCAGCTAGCTGTGTCGTAGATCTTCCTAAATATAAGGCAATTACTGAGGAGCCGATTCCGCAAACCCCGAAGAGCCATCCGTTCCTTAAGATTTTTTCTTTTTTTTTATCACTACTTGTGTTGTTTTTTTTCATTATATTTTAGTATTTTAAGCTTTACCGGAAAAAATGTATATTCAATATTTTAAAGTGAAATCGAACAAATTATTTATGCACTAACATAACGGTACACGCGCTTTCATTTGTTGAAAATGCTAATTTAACCACCCTTTTTAAATCGTTTCTGGGTTGTAATTTCAAGAGATCATGGTGTATACGTCTTCTGTGCAAAAATCTTCCGTTATAGGCAAAAATTCGAGCTTTTGGCTTTTTTTGTGTCAGCGAATATCTTGTTTTGGATAAATCTGGTCTCGACCAAATCAAGAATCTAAAATTTTTTTGAATAATTATAGAAAACTAACAATGGACTGGTCCGATAATTTTGACATAGCAGCATTGACATGTAAATTTAAAAGATGTTATACATTAACCACATAGTTTAACCGAATGGTCAGGAATTGGCGGGAATGAATAATCAAGATGTTTCTAAAGAAGAGCTTATCATTAAAGCCGCAATGGATGTTTTCATCGAGAAGGGCCGCTCAGGCGCAAGGATGCAGGATATCGCTAATCGAGCCGGAGTGAACAAGGCATTGCTGCACTACTATTTCAGAAATAAAGAAACGCTGTATGAAAAAATATTTGAAACAATATTCGTACGATACTTTAGCCAAATAAATATTTTATTAGAAGCCGATGTACCGTTTGAAGAAAGTCTCAGGACGTTCATTTATATGTATATTGATATTTTGCGGGACAATCCTAAATTTGTCTCATTTATGTGCCGAGAGCTAAGCGAAGGAGGAGCCGTCTTAAATAAACAGATTTCGAATATAACCAAAGCGATCGAGTCAATTCCTCCTGTTAAACTGATTAAACTACTGGAGAATGCTCAAAAGGATGGAAACATTATAAAAGGTAATGTTCGGCAATTAATGATTACAATAATCGGTGCCTGTGTGTATTATTTTTTGGCAGAACCATTGATCAAAATTCTTATAGTTAAGGATAGTTACGATACCAGTCGTTTTATAGAGGAACGAAAGCAGTCAATTTTTGAGACAATATATTATGGTATAAAGCCAAGGGGTGATAACCAGTGAATCGGAAAAAGATTGTAATGATAGTTGGATTATTGTTTTTGTTTTTATCTCCATATCAAGCGAAAGCAGAAAATTTGCGTAGCCTCATCGCAAAAGCAGTTAAAAATAATTTTATAATGAAAGCTTCACGTGAAACAATAGAAAAAGCGGATTACGAAATCGAGGCTGTTCAGAAGCAATATCTTCCCTCTGTGATAATAGATTCTTCATACCGGTATATTAGCGAGGTCCCGTCTATTGCGCTCCCGCCACGGAAGATTGAGACCGGAGTTAATAATAATTATGAATTAGGAATAGGCACATCATATTTGTTATTCAACGGGTATTCCAGGGAAGCGACAATTCAGCTCAAACATCTGCAGAAGCAGGTGGCTGAAGTGCAATTAAAGAAGAATGAAAAAGATATCGCGTTTAATGTCGCAAAAGTTTATATGAATACAAACGTGCTATTAGCCCAGAAAGAAATTATAAATGCTGTAAAAGAACGGGTGAATAACCACGTGCAAAAAATACGTGCGCTGATTAATCAAGGCATGGCATTGGTAACGGATGAACTGACTTTAAAGCTTTCAATATCACGATATGAGCAGCAACTTGTGGAAATTAATTCAAATATCTCAAATAATTTAGATCAGCTCAAGTCAATGGTAGGCGAACCGGTTACGATTAGTGCCACCTCAAAATATATGACGGATATGAATGCCTCCACGTTAAATTTAGCAGAAAAGGAAGAAATCAAAACCTATCTCATAAAAAAGCAAGTATCAGAAGCTAATCAAATCATTAATAAATCCAAAGATTATCCTGATATTTCATTAAGCGCTACTTATAAATATGCAAAACCAGGAGTGAACCCTATAGATAATGAATGGATGGGGTATTACTCAGTAGGCGCTGGAATTAGATGGAACCTGTGGGACTCTGGTACCTCTAAGGCAAATGTAAACGCTCAAAATAAAGAAATGGCTGTCCTTGACTATCAAGAACAACATTCGCGTGATCAGATACAACTTGCCTATGACGCGACAGTAAGAGAATCCAAGACAATGCTGAAACAATTAGATTATTTGAAAGAATCTGCGAGCCTTGCCCGAACAAAAATGGAGCTTGTTAGAAATCAGGCTGATCGTGGGTTCAGTACTCTTACCGATGTTAATGCGGCAAACAATGAATTTACTGAAGCAGAACTCCTGCTTGAACAGCATAAAGTAAAGATATCATTAAAAGTTATAGAAATTGATTATTTGAGTGGAATGCCGATTTCTGAGTGGAGGTTAAATTAATGGGTAACTTAAAAATATTTCTTATTATTGGGCTGATGGTGACGATTCAAGGATGTACAACAAACAAAAAACTTGATACTTATAGCGGTCAGATTGAGGCAACAAAAATAAAATTATCTTCTCAAGGAACAGGAATTATCAGGCAATTCGATCTGGAAGAGGGAGATGCAATCGTCACCGGACAGGTTATCGCCAGAGTTGATACTGAGAATGTAGCAGTCCAAAGACAGCTTCAGTATGAAAAAGTTCGGGAAGCAGAGTTAAGCTTGGAATCGATCGAATCACAAATGCAGCAACTTCAGCCTCAAATTGATCTTAATCATGAGCTTTTATTGAAAACAGAATTATTAGTTACCGAAGGTGCGGCAACCGTACAGCTAAGGGATGAGCTGGCAACGCAGACAAAGGTAGCAGATGCGCAGCTTAGGACATTAATAACCAATTATAATCTCGCAAAAAACAGAATTGAACAAGCGAATACCGTGATTCAATTAACCAATATTCAGATTAAGAACTCAGAGGTTCTTTCGCCAATTCGAGGAACCGTAGTGAATAAGTACCGTAATGCCGGAGAGCTCGTAAGTCCCGGGACTCCTTTAGCAGAGATTGCGGATTTGGAAAAAATGAATGTATATATTTATATCCCTACCAAGACGTTATTGACGATAAAGATTGGTCAGACTGCTTATGTCAGTGTCGATGGAAGTCCTGCTCCAATTGAAGGGACGGTGTCCTGGATTGCCTCGGAAGCGGAGTTTACACCAAAGACGATATTAACCAAAGAGACCAGAACATCGCTCGTCTATGAAGTCAAAATTAAGGTCCATAATATTTCTGGAGCCTTAAAAATCGGAATGCCTGTAGAAGTAACGCTTACAAGGTAGCTTTTTATGAAACCATTAATTGTTGATAGGTTAAAAAAAAGTTATGGCATGAAGCACGTTGTTAAAGATATTTCTTTTGAAGTAAACAAACAGGAGATTTTCGGACTTATCGGACCGGATGGTGCTGGCAAAACAACGATAATGAGAATTATTGTAACGCTACTAAAGATGGATACCGGCAGTGTTTTATTTCAATCCAAAAATATTACGGATAACATCAGATATGTAAGAAGCAACATTGGCTATATGCCACAGAGATTTAGCCTTTATCAGGACCTTACCGTCGAGCAGAATCTGAATTTTTTTGGTGATCTTTTTGGAGTTCCAAAAGATCTTCAGGATAATCGCAAAGAACGATTGTACGGATTTTCTCGATTAGAACCTTTTCGTGGTAGGCGAGCAGGCGCTCTATCCGGTGGAATGAAGCAAAAGTTAGCCTTATCGTGTATGCTCATGCATGAACCGGAAGTCATCATTTTGGATGAGCCGACTTTTGGTGTTGACCCTTTATCACGAAATGAGTTATGGCAGATATTGCACGAATTGTCTGAGAAGGGAATTACGATTTTAATTTCTACTCCCTATATGGAAGAAGCGGCTGAATGTTCAAAGATCGGTCTTATTTACGACGGCGAAATGTTAGGCATAAATACGCCGCAAGAGTTTGTTGATAATTTCACGTTACCGCTTTATTTGTTAAAAACTCAGGCACCCCACCAAACTTTTAAACGATTGCAGCAAACAGAATATATGGATTCTATTCAACTTTTTGGCGAGGGAGTTCATTTAGTTGATGAATATAATCTGGGATTGTCCCGGATTCAAGATCAGCTAAGTGAATACCATATTGACGATATCGTCCCCATTCAGCCTAAGTTAGAGGACGTTTTTTTGAATTTATTAAGTAAACAAAGGGTTTGATTTTGTGGAAAGTAACTATGCTGTAGAAGTAGAACATTTAACTCGCCGGTTTGGCTCGTTCGTAGCAGTTAACAACGTGTCTTTTGCTGTCAAACAAGGAGAAATATTTGGGTTCCTTGGCGCAAACGGAGCAGGCAAAACAACAACCATCAGGATGTTGTGCGGCTTATTATTACCTACGTCCGGGAAGGCGTATGTTGCTGGATATGATCTTTATACCGAGAGTGAGAAGATTAAGCTGAATATCGGCTATATGAGCCAGAAGTTCAGCCTCTATGAAGATCTGACTGTTCGAGAAAATATTGAGTTTTATGGGGGAGTTTATGGCCTTTCCCGTAAGGCAATTAAATTAAAAATAGAAGAATTACTGGCTTATTTGCATTTATGGGACCATGCCGATGACTTAACAGGTTCGTTGCCGGTAGGCTGGAAGCAGCGATTAGCCTTAAGTACCGCGATCCTTCATGATCCGCCGATTATTTTTTTGGATGAACCGACAAGCGGAGTCGACCCAATATCGCGCAGGAATTTCTGGTTGCTGATATATGAGCTGGCTGAAAAGGGAAAGACCATTTTCGTTACTACGCATTATATGGATGAGGCCGAGTACTGTAATCGTTTGAGTATTATGAAAGATGGTAAAATCGCAGAAATTGATGAGCCTCAGAGATTAAAAGAAAAATATAATTTAACTACCATGCAAGATGTTTTTCTGGCAATTGTGAAAAGGGAAGATTAATGAAATCACTCTTACTGAGTATTATTAAGAAAGAATTTTTTCATATTTTGAGGGATCCTCAAACGTTACTCATTATCATAATAATGCCGATTGCGATGATCTTTCTCTATGGGTATGCAATTACGTTAGAAATGAGAAATATTCCAACTATCGTTTCTGATTTGTCGAAAACACCGGAAAGCCGGTTATTTGTTAAAAAGCTAGTCTCCAGCAATTTCTTTGAAGTAGAGCTCAACCATATCGATGAATCTTCTATTGATACGGTTTTTCGAAGAAGAGAAGCCAAATGTATCATTGTTATTCCAAAAGATTATTCTACCGGTATTGTTGATTCTCCTGTGACATATCTGCAGGTGATAATTGATGCGAGTGATCCTAATGGCGCTAAACTAATCAGCAATTATGTTAATAATATTGTTAATCAAAGCAACCTAGAAATGAGCCTAAGCAATTCGGCTCTGTTTACTTTACAGCCGAGATTTCTTTATAATCCCGACCTTAAATCTGCAAATTATTTTGTGCCTGGGCTCGTTGCCGTTATTTTATTGCTGATAAGCGCTTTATTGACCAGTTTAGCAATTGTTCGAGAAAAAGAAAAAGGCACGATGGAACAGGTGCTGGTGAGTCCGATTAATCCAATACAAATAATTATTGGGAAGTTAATCCCCTATTTGATCCTTGGATTTATAGACGGGCTTATCATTCTTTTTGCCGGAGTATTCTGGTTTAATGTTCCGGTTAATGGTTCTCTTCTCTTGCTTTTACTGATGATGCTTCTGTATATTTTCAATGGTCTCAGCTTGGGTTTGTTAATCTCGACGATAGCCCAGACTCAGCAGCTTGCAATGATGATGGCCTTAATGGGTACTATGCTTCCTACCTTTCTCCTCAGTGGGTTTATGTTTCCGATCGAAAGCATGCCGATATTGTTCCAGTGGTTATCAAAAATAATACCAGCCAGCCATTTTGTTCAGATTATTCGGGGAATAATGCTCAAGGGAGTAGGAATTCCTGAATTGATAAGTCAGATATCTTTTTTAACTTTATTATCGTTGGTTTTAATTATAGTGAGTATTAAGAAGTTTCGAGTGAACCTTGATGCGTAACATACTTTATCTTATACAGAAAGAATTCCGTCAAATTTTCCGATTGAAAGCAAATCTGGTAATTATTTTTGTGATGCCGTTTATTCAGCTCGTTATTTTAGGATTCGCGATAACGACAGATGTGAAGAATATCTCGACGATGTATGTTGATATGGACCGGTCTCAATTAAGCCGCAAAATTATCAGAACCGTTAGTTCCGGCGAGTTTTTTACTATAAAAGGGAGTACTGATCAAACGGAAGCTGCAGTCAAGAAAATGGATTCCGGAAAGATCAAGCTGGCGATTGTCATCCCACAGCATTTTGAAAACAACGTTTTAAGTGGAGAAACTCCTGAAATACAAGCGATAGTTGATGGCGTCGATGGGAACACGGCGGGCATCGCCTTGGGCTATTTAACTCAGATATTCAAGCAATTGCAACGGAATATGACTATGGCTCTCCCCTCAGCGCAACCACGCCATATTATTGAGACTCAGACACGGATGCTCTATAATCCTAATTTAGATAGTGTCTATAATATTGTTCCTGGAATCATGGTGATGCTGTTAACCATGATCACGGTTTTTCTGGCATCGATTAATATTGTAAGAGAAAAAGAAATCGGTACATTGGAGCAGTTATTAGTTACTCCTATTAAAGGTCGGGAATTAATTGTCGGTAAAATTATACCCTTTGCGATTATGGGATTTGTAATGCTGAATGTAGGAATGCTGGCTGCAGGACTAATCTTTGGTATCTGGATGAAAGGAAATCTTCTATTATTGTATGTGATCAGCGTTTTGTTTATGCTCTCAACTCTGGGTGTGGGGATTTTTATTTCTACTATCGCTACGAACCAGCAGCAAGCTATGTTTTACGCCTGGTTTTTTTCCATCTTCGCGATTTTATTATCCGGTTTTTTTATCCCGATAGAAAATATGCCGCCATGGGTACAAATTGTAACTTATCTTGATCCTCTTAAGTATTTCATGGATGTTATTCGCGGAATCTACTTAAAAGGATCTGGTGTGTCCGATCTGGTTCCGGAAATCATATCTTTGTCACTTTATGGGAGTACGATGCTCTCCCTTGCAATTATCAGGTTTCACAAGCGTATGAGTTAGTCGTCTTCAATTTCAACCAGTGTATAAAAAAGGGAAAAGCCGAGCTTGCGCCCGGCTTTTGGGGGAGAGATTGGTTTAAATTATTTTACTGTATCCATGTAAGAGATTAAATCTGCTACTTTGCAAGAATAACCCCATTCATTGTCATACCAAGATACTACTTTTACGAATGTATCATTTAACGAGATACCTGCATCAGCGTCAAATATAGAAGTTCTTGCATCACCGATGAAGTCAGCTGAAACGACTGCATCTTCTGTATAGCCAAGAATACCTTTTAGGGCACCTTCTGATGCGGCTTTCATAACTTTTTTTATGTCTTCATATTTAGCTGGCTTAGCAAGTTTGCAGGTAAGATCAACAGCCGAAACGTCTGCAGTTGGTACTCTGAAGGCCATCCCAGTTAATTTGCCGTTTAATTCAGGAATTACTTTTCCTACAGCTTTCGCCGCGCCGGTTGAAGATGGGATAATGTTTTGGCCAGCGCCTCTACCGCCTCTCCAATCTTTCATCGAAGGGCCGTCAACGGTTTTCTGAGTTGCTGTTGTAGCGTGAACTGTTGTCATTAACGCTTCAACTATTCCAAAGTTGTCATTTAATACTTTCGCAATAGGTGCTAAGCAGTTAGTTGTGCAAGAAGCATTTGAAACGACATTCATGTCTTTTTTGTAGGTTGTGTTGTTTACACCCATAACGAACATTGGCGCATCGGCTGATGGAGCTGAAATAACAACTTTCTTTGCTCCGGCTTTAAGGTGAGCTTCTGCTTTTTCTACAGTAGTAAACAGACCGGTTGATTCTACAACGTATTCTGCTCCAATGGCATCCCATTTTAAGTCTGCTGGATTTCTTTCGCTGGTTACTCTGATTTTTTTGCCGTTTACGATTAATTGACTATCTTTTACTTCGACAGTGCCTTTGAACCTGCCGTGTGTTGAATCGTACTTCAGCATGTATGCCATATATTCTGCATCAATAAGATCATTAATCCCTACAACTTCGAAGTTTTCGTTTGCAACCATTGCTCTAAAAACTAGTCTACCGATTCTGCCGAAGCCATTAATACCGACTTTAATTCCCATTTTGAACACTCCTTTTTAAATATATTGCCCGATAGGCGCACAAACTATAATTTAGCAGAACACAATAAATGAGTCAATAATATAATCGAATTTAATTGTAGTCATTTAATAAATAATGTTAAAAATATTATATATTGTTAGAAGTATGGCTATTTAAGTATAATAAAGGTAGAAAGTAAAAAAATGAAAGGGGAATTGTAATATGAATATTAAATCAAGAATCCTAACTGCGACGTTGCTTCTGTTTGTTGGTAGCGCGGTAATGGCAGTGGATAATATGAGTGGAAAGGGGACTGGGGGTGTAAGTATAATTTCAAGTGGTGGGAAGTCAGCTACTGTTTTGACTTTAAGTCCAACGCTAGGTATTGGAAATTTTGGATTCGGACTGGATGTTAACCTTTTTATGCCAGCTGAAAATAAACCAAAAAATGCATCCTTTGTTTCAATCCGATATGTAGAATATGATGACGGAATAAATGGGATTCGTTATGGAGTTCTGAGCGGGATTACTCTTGGCTATGGTTTAATAATGAATGATTATTCCACCGAAGTGAATGGCTCAACAATTTTTGATCCATCAAAGGCTGGCGTGAAAGCTTATACAAATGCTTTTAATCCGTATGGTATGATGGCTGTTATAACGAATACAAAGGTATATGCAGGTAGACTGACTTATCAACCTGCCGAATTAGAATTATTAGGCAAACAAGTTAAACTTGGCCTTAGCTATGCCGTTGATAATGATGGTGTGAGCAATACCGCCGGGACTATAGGAAAAGGGCAAGCGGCTATGGCTGCCGATGCCGGATGGTTAGTATTCGGAGATGCCGGGACGTTATTTGTCGAAGTTGGGCAACTCATCAATTATAGTAAGGGTGGTATGACTGGTGTTAAAGGTAAAGTATTTAACTTTCTTGATTATCAGGTAGATTATAGGACTTTTGGTTCTAAGTTTGTTCCTGGATATTTTAATTATCAATATGAATTAAGTCCAACAGACTTAGAAACCGTTAATCTTGGCAGCATGTCTGGGTATCATGGCTCTCTTGGTTTTAGTATTTTCAACCTTGCGAATTTCATTGCTGAGTATCAGAATATTAAGTATAAAAATAAAGCAAAAGAAGATCCTTCCTTGAAGGCAATTTTAACTGTAAATGAGATCGCTGGCGTTAGTGCACAGGCTCGATATGAGCAAGTACAAATGACTTCTTTTTCAAAAATTGGCTCAGGTGGAGCTAATATCGCAGTTGACACATATGCTCCTTTGACAATGCTGGGAGTTAATTTTCCGGGTAATGCAAAAATCACCTGGAAAAGGGTATATAATGATCAAGGACAAATGGAAGATTCTACGGAGTATGGCTACGCTATTCCATTTAAATTTTAGTTAGTGTACTATAGAGTGAAATGATTTATCCAAAACATTATGATGTAATAGTAATCGGAGGAGGGCATGCTGGAGTTGAAGCTGCCCTCGCTTCATCTAGAATGGGTTGTAGCACATTAATGCTGACAATCAACCTCGATCGCATTGGTTACATGCCTTGCAATCCGGCAATCGGTGGCCCGGGAAAAAGCCATATTGTTTCAGAGATCGATGCCCTTGGCGGGCAGATGAGCATTGCTGCCGATATGACCTATATCCAGATGAAAGTTCTGAACCGTTCAAAAGGTCCTGCCGTGCAATCCTTACGTGCCCAGTCTGATAAACTCCTATATCAAGTCTATATGAAAAAGACCTGTGAAAACCAAGCTAACTTGGAGATCAAGCAAGATATGGTAACTGACATTTCGGTTGATAACAGCAATTACGTAAAAAGCGTAAAAACTATTCTGGGCGTGACTTATGAGGCGGCCTGCATCATCGTAACAACAGGGACTTTTCTGAATGGAATAATCCATACCGGGTTTGTTTCTCAACCTGCCGGGAGATTAGGCGAACAAACTTCTGTGCATTTGTCAGATAGCCTAAAGGCGTTAGGACTGAATTTAGGTCGCTTAAAAACTGGAACAACGCCCCGATTAGATGGCAGAACAATCAATTACGAAAAAATAGTAATTCAGCCTGGGGACGAGGATGAGAAGCGATTTTCCTTTTTTCACCCAAGCCCTGCAAGAGCCCAAATCCCTTGTTATTTGACTCATACTAATCTTAAAACTCACGAAATCATTTTGAATAATCTTGACCGATCTCCTTTATATGCTGGAAAAATTAAAGGTATTGGCCCCCGGTATTGTCCTTCGATTGAAGATAAGATTGTGAGGTTTTCTGATAAATCTTCACATCATTTGTTTGTTGAGCCAGAGGGTTTGGAAACAAATGAAATATATATTCAAGGCTTCAATACCAGCCTTCCGGTTGATGTGCAGATTGAGGCTTTACATAGTATCTCTGGACTGGAATCCGTTGTTGTAATGAGGCCTGGCTATGCCGTTGAATATGATTTCGTATTTCCATATCAACTAAAATACAATTTGGAGACAAAATCCGTTCAGGGACTTTTTCTGGCAGGACAAATTAATGGGACCAGTGGCTATGAAGAAGCTGCCGGACAGGGACTTATGGCTGGAATTAATGCTGCCTTGAAGGTGAAGGGTAAAGAATCTTTAATTCTATCACGCGAGGAATCATATATTGGTCTGTTGATTGATGATCTTATTAATAAAGATATCCAGGAACCATACCGGATGATGACGGCACGGGCCGAATATCGATTGCTTCTCAGACAAGATAATGCTGATCGGCGGTTACTGGAAAAGGGTTATGGGATCGGCTTGGTAGCTAAGCCTATTTATGATCAATATATCACGAAACAAAAATCTATCCGTCATTATCTCGATAGCGTTGAAAAAAACTATGTTTATCCAAACGAGATCACGAATGATCTTCTGGCGTCTTTTACTACATCTTTAAGAAAAAAGCTTTCTTATGCTGAGTTGCTGCAGAGGGTCGAGGTGACCTGGAAAAACTTATCTGCCTTTGATGGCTTCAAAATTGAAAAAGACTTTCCTTATGGGGAGAATGTTGAGATTGAAGTCAAATATAAGGGCTATATCGAAAGAATAGATCGCCAAATACAGAAGTCAAAAGATTTTGAGAAAAAGAAGATTCCTGCAGCCGTTAATTATAAGGATATTTCAGGATTACGCAAAGAAGCTGCCGAAAAGCTAGATAAGATTCGCCCTGAAAATCTTGGGCAGGCATCTCGAATTTCCGGTGTTAATCCCGCAGATATATCCGTTCTGGTCATATATCTTCACAAAAACAGTTTCCAAAATTAGTTGTTTATAAAACGATAAAAAAATAGTAAGATAAAACTATAAAGTAGTACGACGTTACGAAAAAATAGTAAAGACAAAATATGACTGATGACAGGCTGTTGAAAAATTTGTTTACGTCGGCATCGAGGGTTGATTTGATGTCGTATTTCTTTCGTAATCCAGACAAAGAAATCTATATGAGTATGCTAAAAAATGATCTCGGCAAGAATCTCAGTTCTTATCAGAAAGAGCTTGATAATCTCGTCGGCATAAATTTTATCTTGGAAAAACGAAGGGCTAATTTAAGGATATTCAGTCTTAATACATCTTTTGTGTTCTATGCAGAGCTGAAGAGAATTTTTTATAAAACAGAATTGGCTGGGTTGTGTATTCGGGATGCTTTGTCCAAGATTGGCGATATTGAATACGCCTTTATGTATGAAAAAAGCGTAAGTGGTATGGTTGCAACGAAATCGTTGCTTGTGGTGGTATGTGATGGCTGTACGAAAATCATTGAGATAGCGAGTAAAATACAGGAAACATTGGCATTCCTTACTCAGAGAGTTGACTATCGGCTTTATAGAAGATGTGATGTTCGGGATTTAATTCGAAACAATGACGAAGAGATGGTATATGCGGTAAATGCCACCAAGGAAATGATATTAGATCGGGAGTGATGTTTCACGTGAAACGAGGGCCTTATGAAAAAAGATGAAATTGTTGAATTGTTGGAAATGAAGAGTGCTGACGATGCTGTGCTTGATAAGATTGTGCGTTACGCTGATCTTCTTGTGGAGTGGAATAAGAAAATTAATTTAACAGCAATCAGGGATGAGCGGTCAATATATTTGAAGCATTTCAAGGACTCTTTGCAGGTTGTCAGTTTTCTTGATCAGGTGAAAATTGAAAGCCTCGTCGATGTGGGAAGCGGTGCCGGATTTCCGGGAATTCCAATCGGAATACTATATGGTGATATTCGTGTTTACCTTGTAGAGTCGGTTGGTAAAAAGGTTAAATTTCTGGAAAATGTCATTGGTGTGTTGGGTTTGAAGCAGGTGAAGGCTGTAAATGCGAGAATTGAAGACTTGTCGGGCAAGCATAGCCCGCTCGGTAAAGTTGATGCCGTTGTTGGGCGGGCAATATTTTATTTGCCAATTATGTTGGAATTGTGTAGTGGCCTGGTCCGGGAGAATGGCTATATTATTGCGTATAAATCATGTAAGGGATTAGCCGAAGAATTGAGTGATGCAAAAGATATTGTTCAGATGTATAATTTAGTTGTTGAAAGAGAGATCCGGTATTCTATTGAGGATGATGATCGTGTGCTCATCATTTATAAGAAGACTAAAGAAGTAAATGATTTTAAGCCGAGACCACTGATAAGGCTAAAAAAAATGTATAAGAGGGGATGAACCATGGGGAATATATTTTCGATCGTGAATCAAAAAGGCGGAGTTGGGAAAACAACGACTGCGGTAAACTTAAGTGCCTATCTGGCAAGTCGCGGAGAAAAAACGCTGATTATTGATATGGACCCACAAGGCAATGCTTCTTCAGGTCTTGGCGTAAATAAGGATAGCATAGAGTTTGATATCTACTCAGTCATTATAGGTCGGGTTGATATTAACGATAGTATTGTTTCAACTGAAATCGAGAATCTTTCAATAATACCTGCTACGAAGAATCTGGCGGGAGCTGAGGTTGAGCTTGCTGGGATGGAGGCAAGAGAATATATGTTGAAGTCGAGCATGAAGAGCATTAAAGATAGCTTTGATTATGTTATTATTGATTGTCCTCCTTCGCTCGGACTCTTGACCATTAATGCGCTTGGGGCGTCTGATAAGGTTATTATTCCTGTTCAATGCGAATATTATGCCTTAGAAGGTCTTGGTAATTTAATCGGGACATTAAAGTTAGTAAAGAAAAGCATAAATCCGGGGTTAGAAATTGCGGGTATCGTTATGACGATGTTTGATGCTCGGACTATGTTAAATAATCAGGTTGTAGTTGATGCCAAGAATTACTTCGGGAAAAAAGTTTTTGAGACGGTTATTCCCAGGAATATTCGATTGTCTGAGGCGCCTAGTCATGGATTGCCAATTTCAATGTATGAGCCTGAATCGAAAGGAGCGATCGCTTACCGGCGATTAGCTAAGGAGGTAGTAAGTGTTGCTTAAAGACAAAAAACCACGATTGGGAAGAGGGCTTGGAGCCCTAATACCTGATTTCGATGAAGACAAGGCACAAGTTTCGGAGCTGCAGTATCTGGCCATCGAAAAAATTGTTCCAAATCCTAGTCAGCCACGAGTTATATTTGATGAAGAGAAAATGAAAGAGCTTGCCGATTCAATAAAGTGTAATGGCATTAATCAGCCAATATTGGTTAGAAAGATTGATAACGCAAAGTATGAGATTGTTGCTGGCGAACGTCGATGGCGAGCCTGCTCAATGCTGAAGATGGAAATAATCCCGGCAATAGTGAGAGAGCTAACGGATGAAGAGTCTCTCCAAATTGCTTTAATTGAAAATATTCAAAGAGAAGATATTGGCCCGATAGAGGAGGCCAGGGCGTATCAGCAGCTGATAAAGCGATTCAGCTATACCCAGGATGAGCTAGCTCAAAAAATCGGCAAGAGCCGGCCGGCAATAACTAATGCTATTCGTTTGTTGGATCTTCCGGATGAAATTATTGAACACGTTATTTCTGGCACGATATCAGCCGGACATGCGAGGACATTATTGTCCTTGTCAGTAAATGAAGATAGAATTAATGCTTTGCATAAAATAATTAATGATAAATTAAGTGTTCGTCAGGCAGAGGATTTGGTCCGCAGAAGTATGGAGATAGGTAAGGTCCCAACTCCTGCAAAACAGGTGTATGTGTTTGAGAAAGAAAGCTATATAAAGGAAAACATTTGGAAAAAATTTACTTTTAAAGGGAATCAAAAGACAGGGAAGTTCGTTTTTAGTTATTCGTCACCTGAGGAAAAACAGGAATTGCTTAATAGCCTGGGCATACAATAGGTAAATTATTATTATAGAAAGTGTAGCGGGCTGAAAAGCCCGCTTTTTTTTTGTTTGGAATCTCTTGCTTGCAAAAATTAAGATATGGTATACAATATTTGAGGCAGGTAGGCTGTATGGTTGCGTATAGTACTCTTACTATATGAGGAAAGTCCGAGCACTACAGAGCAGAATGCCACTTAACTAGTGGGAAGAGTAATCTTACGGATAGTGCAACAGAAAATATACCGCCACTCTAATCCGGTGGTAAGGGCGAAATGGTGATGGTAAGAGCTCACCAGAAGCGTAGCAATATGCTTGCTTGGCAAACCCCATTCAGTGCAAGACCAAATAGGGGAAGAGGAACTGCTCGTTCCGTTACGATTCCTGGGTTGGTCGCTTGAGGTTATCAGTGATGATAATCCCAGAGAAATAATCATACACGACAGAACTCGGCTTATAGGCTTACCTGCCCTATTACCATTACTATGAATAAAATCTTTAAACAACTACATATAATCACACTTATGCTGGTATTAATTTCCCCGCAAGCCTTTGCGACGGAAGTATTTTTCTCGCCAAATGAAAATATAGCGGAGCGGATAGTAAGAGAAATTAATTTGACTACCGGATCGATTGATATTGCCATGTACAGTTTTACTTCGTCGGATATTGCGCAAGCTTTGGAGACGGCGAAACTCCGGGGTGTGATGATTCGGTTGATAGTAGATAAAAGTCAGTTAAAAAGCAAGAGTTCGGAAGTTGCCTGGCTAGATAGAAAGGGCTTTGTTATTAAAGTTATGGATGGTAGTGTGGGGAGACGAGGCATCATGCATAATAAATTTGTTATCTTCAATAAGAAAGTCTTGATGACGGGGTCTTATAACTGGACAACAAATGCCGAACGTTATAATTTTGAGAATATGCTTGTAATTAATGAAATAAATATAGTTAATCGATATGTAGTGGAATTCAACAAACTATGGAGCCTACGATAGAATACATCGGTTATTCGTGTGTAAGGCGTCTTGTCTTAAGCTAAAAGTTTGACATGCCGATAGCTTATGGCAATAATGCCTAGGGTGACATAAAGATTGAGAGCGTTAATCTCGCCTGGTTATTTTGGAGCCTCGTTTTGTCCTGATAAAGAAGTCAACGCTTGCATGTTAATGCTTTGGGGCAGGGAAGTCGGCGAACCACGCCTTGTGTGGCAAAAAGGCCGGTTTGGCGAAATTCGGATCCTTTACAGAATAAAAAAGTTAGCAATATATAAAAATTCCTCTTCTGGCGTCTATGTTTGTATCGTTAATTGATGATTTTCCTCAAAAAGCTCTTTGATGCAGATTCAGGCGCAAGGCGCCAGGTGATTCAGAAACAAGGTATCCAGTCGATTCAGATGTGGTGTCCATGGGATTCAGATTCATGCTGTCCAGGTAAT